>NZ_JAHRFC010000036.1:0-61395 GCF_020883015.1 Microcoleus sp. CAWBG640 | reverse complement strand
TAAACGCCCAAAAGATATCCTCACGCTCGATTGAGCAAACGTGAGGAGTTTGGGAACCCTGGAAACAGGGATATTAAGTTGGAAACATCTTAAGAATCCTCGCGCCTTCAGGCCGAGTGAGTGTCAATTTACTCTTTTACAATCGATCGGGTCAATGCCATTGGCGATAATAGTCTAGTTTATGCCCAGAGTCTTTGAACAGCATAAGCATCAAACATTTCATCGCGGCTGACTAAAACTAAAGAATGATTAATGGATTGGGCAATTAAAATGCGATCGAATGGATCGCGATGATGGAATGGTAGGTTGCGAACCCGTACAGTATCCGCAAATGAAATTGGCAGTAACAAGATGCCAGCAGCAGGTAACTGAGCTTCGATGTCTGCATACTCTGCTTGCAGTGTCAGTTTACCAATGCTGATTTTGATGGCAATTTCCCAAAGACTGGCAATACTCAAATAGACTCTATCGGCGGATTCAATCTGCTCATTCAATGCAACTGATAGGTTAGGAGCATTTTCTGAAAACCAAATAAAGGTATGGGTATCGAGGAGCAATGCACTCATTCCATATACTCCTGGAAATCATCTAATGGTGCATCAAAATCATCCGCAAGGGGTAAGACAAACGTGCCTTTCATCATCCCTGCTCGACGTTTCTTTTGAGGAGGATTTATGGCCACCTCATTATTTGCATATTTTGCTGCTAAGAATTCTACATAGTGCAGCACTTCCTGTTTCAGGGAATCTGGTAATTTGACTAAGGTTTCTAGGATTGTGGTTTCTAGCATTAGATCGCCTCTTGCTCGATAAAATTATGATAACAATTGCCAACCGAAACTTACCGATCGCCCAAAGGCTCCATCACCACAGGCTTAACCAAACGTTCCACATACGATCGCGGCGTATAATGCGCCCCCAACTTACTCCTCTCCCGTGTATCCAGCGCCCTTTCCAACAAAGTCCCAAAAATCGCAGGTTCCACATTGCACCAATCCCGCTTCGCCGCCTGTAACAACACTTCCAACTGCGCCTTTGTCAACGCAAACGCCTGGGATTCCGCAAACAATCCGCCATTAAACCGCAACAGTTGGCCATGAAAACCAAAACTCGTCCCCTCATTCATCGCCTCCCAAAGCGCCTCTACCTCCGGCTTAAACATCTTCGGATTGAGAATCCACCGCGTTTCCAGCGCCTGCGTAAACAAATGTTCCTTCAGCAACCCCACATCCTCAGCAAACATGGTGAAAATACAGCGCATCAAAAACTGCGCGACTTGCTGCGGATCGACATTCGCCTCCATCCGCTTCGCCAACTCTGCCAAATCCGCCGCCACTTCCCGCGTCACCCGCGCCGCAATTTTCTCTGGGTTGCACTGCTGCGGATTGCTAAAAATATCGACAAACAGATCGAAAACATCGGCCTTTCGCAACTCTGTCAGCGCAATTTCTCGCCGCGCCCCATAGCCGCCGTAATCGCCACTAAAACCCATCCACAATTCAAAATGATCGCCAATATCGCAAGTTAATAAAAACGGTGGTTTGCTGCTGAGACTGCGCGTATAGGCGATCGCCTGTACAAACGCTTTTTCCATCTCTCGCAAATAGGTATTCGTTCCTCGTTTTGCAGTTCCTTTTTTACTTGTAGTTCCGCCCTGTTTTGCCTCGATTAAAAAATGCTCGGCTTTGTAAAAATCCACAAACCCCGAAGTTACTTTGCCGCTGGGGTGAAAGGTTTTAACATCTTTATCGAAGCAGTAGGGATCGTGTGGAATTCTGCCTTTATCAAAAGGGCGATCGACTCCCAGCGCATCGCACATTTCCGCAAAAAACAACTGGTAGTTTGCGCGTTCGTTACCGCTAGAACCTTCCCAGCGCGTGATGAATGTTTCGACTCTGGTGCGATCGGCTTCATTCATGCTTCAATCCTGCTGCTGGTTTTTCCTAGGACTTATCATATCAAATCTGGTAGCACGACCTATGATATAGAGGACACTCCAAGAGCCCAAAGCGTGTCAACTTAAGGTACAACCGATAGTCCAACCGGGGTTGAAACCCCTGTCTCAAAGCTCAAGTCCTCTCAAGAGGACTGAAGAACTCATTAGTCCTCTTTTAGAGGACTTTCGCTATTAGACAGGGACTTCAGTCCCTGGCGGGCTTTCGGCTTAAGTTGACTAGATTTCAAAAAAAAACAGGTTGGGTTTAATTGTATTAAACCCAACCTATTAATTAAATGAGAATTAAGACTTTAGCCTTGATTCACAACAGATACATTTAACCCGGTAAATCCAGGACTAGGCCAGAATTAGCCGTGTATGGCAAGACGGGTGAAAGCAGCAAGCTCTCCCGTCAAGGAGGTATCTCTCAAAGCTTTCAACGAAATATTGAAAGCGCCATTTAAATCTCTGTCCATACTTTGAACAGGTTTTTGATGTGTATTCTTTCGTTATGTCTACTACAAAACTGCTATATTTAGCAGTCTGATGCTTCAACACTCGATCAACAGTACCAGCTTTTACCTGATTATTCAAGAAGTTTCTAGAAAATCATTTACTTTGCATCAACAGTCGGTTTAAAACTTTCCTGCGACTTTGATTTAACTAAACCATTTTGAACTTCCACAGATTCCTGAATCGGTTTCCGCGCTTCAATTAAACTCAAAGCTTTGGTGACACCTTCAGGTAAAATCACTACCAAACTGCCAGCCGGTGCTTCATCTAAAGCCTTGTTAATCGCAACTGTTTCATCGAGAATCAACTCATATTCAACCTTAGATTGAGCCGCGGTTCGTGCAGCCATAGTCTCTGCAATCCCCTGACAAATTAACTTGGCCACAACACCGGGTTCCCGGCCGCGCCGATCGAGATCTTCCTTGACAATAATGCGATCGAAAATCTCAGCCGAAAGTTTACCCAACAGGACAAAATCCTCATCTCGCCTGTCTCCCGGCGCACCAATTACCCCAATCCGCATTCCATCCCAATTCTGCACGAAACTCCCCAAAGCCTTGTAGCTGTGAGGGTTGTGGGCGTAGTCGAGCAAAGCGTGATATTTACCCAAATTAAACAGGTTCATCCGTCCGGGAGTTTGACCTACCGATGCCTGGAAACTTGACAAAGCCGATCGAATGTCCTCTATTTTCACTCCTTGGGCAAAAGCAGCCAAACAAGCAGCTAAAGCATTGGCAATCATGAACGGTGCCCGTCCGCCCATCGTCAGAGGCACGTTGACAGCCTGCTCAATTCTCAGCGTCCAATCACCCTTCAGGATCGACAAATAGCCATTCTCGTAAATCGCAGCCAGCCCGCCCGCAGCCGTATGTCTTGCCACCAGTTCGTTATCTGGGTTCATGGAGAAATATGCAATTTGAGCCTTGACACTTTGCGCCATTCGTGATACTAGCGGGTCGTCTGCATTCAGGACTGCATAGCCCTTGGGCATCACCGACTCTACCAGCACGCTCTTGAGGGTCGCCAGTTGTTCCACGGTGTCGATGTCGCCAATGCCTAAGTGGTCGGCGGCGACGTTCAAGACGACACCCACATCGCACTGGTCGAATCCCAAGCCCGATCGCAAAATTCCGCCCCTAGCTGTTTCCAGCACCGCGACTTCCACCGTCGGATCGGACAAAATCAACTGAGCGCTTTGGGGGCCGGTATTGTCTCCGCTTTCCACCAAATACTCACCGATGTAAGTACCGTCAGTAGTTGTATACCCAGTAACTTGGCCAGTCTGCTTGACAATGTGGGCCAGGAGGCGAGTGGTGGTAGTTTTGCCGTTTGTCCCCGTTACCGCTAAAATCGGCACCCGACTCACTCCCGGAGAGGGGAACAGCATATCCATCACTGCCCCGGCGACGTTGCGGGGCAAACCTTGACTCGGTGCAACGTGCATTCTGAAACCTGGTGCTGCGTTGACTTCGACGATGACACCATCGACATCGCGCAGGGGTTTTGAGATATCGGCGGTTACGACGTCAATGCCGGCGATGTCCAAACCGATAATTTTGGCAACTCTGGAAAATAACCAGACATTTTCGGGGTGAATTTCGTCGGTGCGATCGACTGCAATTCCCCCCGTACTCAAGTTGGCTGTTGCCCGCAAAAATACTCTTTCCCCCGCTGGTACTACGGAGTCGAGGCTGTATCCTTGTTTTTGCAGCAAATCTAAAGACAATTTATCGATCGTAATCCGGGTCAGAACATTGTCGTGTCCGTCTCCCCGCTGCGGGTCGCTGTTGACTTCTTCAATTAACTGTTCTACGGTTTGTTTGCCGTTACCCACCACGTTAGCTGGGACTCGTTCTGCTACGGCTACGACTTGACCGTTGACTACCAAGACTCTGTGGTCCCTACCTGTGTAATAGCGTTCAATAATGATGCTTTTGGTTTTTGAGGCTGCACTGGCGAGGTCGTAGGCTTCTTCTGCTACTTCCCAGGAATTGATGTCGATGGTGATGCCGCGTCCGTGATTGCCGTCTAGGGGTTTAATCACAATGGGATAGCCGCCCACTTCTTCGATCGCACTTTCGAGTTCATCTAAATAATTAATTACCGTACCTCTAGGCACTGGCACACCAGCACTACCCAGGATATTTTTAGTACCTTCCTTGTCGCAGGCTAGTTCTACTCCCAAAACTCCTGTGCGGTTGCTCAAAGTTGCTTGAATCCGCTTTTGATGAACCCCGTAGCCTAACTGGATCATAAACCTCGCACTCAATTGCATCCAGGGAATGCCACGAGATTCCGCTTCCTTGACCAGTGTTTCGGTACTCGGTCCCAAGGCCGCCGACGCTGCAAAATCTGTGAGGTCTCTTAAATCTTGGGCCAACTCTGTAGATGAGTAAGTGCCGGTACTGACAATGCTCTGGCACAAGCGGACCCCAGCCCTTGCCGCGTAGCGACCTGCTTGTTCGTTTTGATACTCAAGTACCACTTGGTAAATGCCTGGGGTCGAAGTCTCGCGGGTGCGACCGAATCCCGCAGGCATCCCTGCCATTTCCTGAAGTTCTAGGGCGACGTGTTCGATGACGTGTCCCATCATCGTGCCTTCTTTCACACGTTGCAGGAAGCCTCCCTGACGACCTGGGGAACAAAAATGCTCGTACAAACTCGGCAGCACCGCCAGTAAGCCCTCGTAGAATCCCGGAATTTGAGCTGTGGTTTTGTCGGCTAAATCTTCTAAATCTAGACGCATGACGATCAGTTTTTGGCGTCGGATACTCCAATAATTAGGGCCGCGCAAGGTCTGGATTTTTAGTATTTTCATAAAGCCTCGTAGATGTTTGGAAAGCCTAAATTTTGAGTTTGGTGATGAAAAACTACTCAGGGGATTTTCATCGCCATGACTCGACTGCATTTGTAGGAGAGAAACTTTATATCAAGTCCCTGAGCCTTTTGGGTCAATTTTTTGCCAGTTTCTAGGCGGAAATCTGATAGTTTAAATTCCCAGTTTCCAGATACAACAATTATTGAGAAAGAACTTTTTGGTAGCCATCGCCAATCAGTTTAATTCTTCAAAATTTTTTGTGTTCGCCACCAACTCACTTCTGAGGGTGATTCAAATTGAGTTTGTGGCTGTTGAGTATTGCACGGGAAGGATGAGCTTCGCGGGGCAGTTACCATCGGCATTAATTAAACACATTTTGGCGGTGCGATCGAATCCACCCTTAATTTTTGTTTCCGAAGGTTTCTCACCCTGTGGCTGGTTACTGAGCAATGGCAGACAATTACCCTCCCAAAAAAAGGCTTCTAGGAGTTGAGTTTTCCTCAATTTCTGTAAGATGCTGACCACGAAGTTCACATTCCTATTGCAAGGTATCTTTGACTTTATTGGATCATTTATTCAATTTCAAGCCTGAGTCTCCGATAAACTGTTCGCTAAGAACATTTTTGTACTAATTTTTCAGTTATGGCCCACGGAATTGGAGATTTGAGCTGTGAGATGGGCAGATACACATCGATCGGGCAATCTGGCAATCTGGCGTGGGTTTCTGATGTTCCCATAGCTTATCCTCCGTCCTCAATCTTTGGCTACTAATTCATGATTGACGAGCGCGGATGACTATTATTTGCTTTCTTAGTTCGAGGTGCGACATTCAGGAGGCCATCCAGACTCGGCACAAGCCGAAGAGGGCATCGCTTTGCCTAGGGCAATATTGTAACAATCTCCGTGGCAAAGTACGTGCAGGCGCAGATTGAACAGGCTCAAAGGTTCTGTCGCTCCTACGTGAGGCTCGTTGGTGTAAAGCATTTCCCTAGAATCGACAATAGTCACAGTTCCTTTACCGAGAATTTTAATCGTGTCGTCTCCTTCAAAGAGGGCGCAGGTGTCTTCGTCAATACCTAGAGCCAGCAGATCCGGGTGGGAGGAAATCGCCGACAGCAAGCGAGCCATGCGATTTCGGTTGTGAAAATGCTGATCTACAATCACTTCTGGTATAATGTCCAGACCGTTTGCCAAATCTACTAAAGAGCGATTGGGAGAAGCCCCACTGCCACCGCCTGCAATCATGTGATAGCCCATCACCGCAGCCCCAGCACTGGTTCCAGCTAGAGTAATTTTGCCTTCTCTGGCTTCTTTGCGAATTTTGTCCATTACTGGTGTGTCCGCCAGCAACCCGCACAGCCGCAGTTGGTCGCCACCTGTGATAAATACGCCCGTACAGTCTTCTAAGTAATCCTTCCACACGGGGTTTTCGGCCTGTTCGCGTTCCCGGATGTCAACTACTTTGACAGCACTGACACCCATTTCGTCAAAAATGGTGCGGTAGCGGTTGCTAATCCCTTCTGGATCTCGCGAAGCTGAGGGAACGATCGCCAGCCTCGCCTCTGTACCCCCAGAACGGTGAAAAAATGTGTTCAGAATCTCGCGACCGTGAACTTTGTCTTCGGCCCCCCCGATCACCATAATCGAGGTTTTTGTGCGCTGGGAGATGTTTTGTTCAAGGGCTGGAGATGTCAATTGCTGCATGGTGTGTCTTCCTCAGTTAGGTGTGAAATTAAATTTTGCCGTGTTGTGGCTACGATCGGCGTTTTGAAGACTGAATAATTTAGCGTGAGGTTCGATGGAGAATCGCGATCGCCCGCAGTCCTTGGGAAGCTAGTTTAGAAAAGGCACTGTCCTGAAAACAGATAATTTTCATACAAAACGTAGCCCATACACCAAAACATAAAATTTGAGTTGCAAAAATTTTAAGAAATTATGAAGAATAATGCAATTACCGAAAATTGATCGCCATCTAGAGGTGAAACTAGAGTGTGTCAATAAATTTAAAGTATTGTGCGATTTGACGTTGTTACCCTATTTCCAGAATTTTTCTTGGCTCCCCTAGGGTCGGGACTGATGGGCAAAGCCTTAGCTAAAAATATTGCTGAGGTGAATTTTGTCAATCCTCGTGATTTTACCACAGACAAGCACCACCGAGTGGACGACGAACCCTACGGTGGTGGAGTGGGGATGTTGATGAAGCCGGAACCGATTTTTGCTGCGGTGGAGTCCCTGCCAATTTTGCCCAGGCGAGAGGTGATTTTACTGACTCCCCAGGGGGAACCAATGCAGCAGGGGATGTTTCGGGGGTTGGCTGCTGAGTGCGACCAGTTGGTGTTGATTTGCGGTCATTATGAAGGTGTGGACGATCGCGTTTTGGATTTGGTGACTCGCGAGGTATCCTTGGGCGATTTTGTGCTCACCGGGGGCGAAATCCCCGCTTTGGCTTTGATTAATGGGGTTTTGCGCTTGCTGCGGGGAACTGTGGGGAAGGAAGATTCGCTGAAGTTTGAGAGTTTTGAGGACGGGCTTTTGGATTATCCACAGTATACTCGACCCGCAGATTTTCGGGGTTTGAAGGTTCCTGATGTGTTGCTATCTGGGAATCACGCGGAAATTGCGCGCTGGCGTCGGGAACAGCAAATTGAAAAAACGCGATCGCGCCGCCCTGATTTGTATGAACGCTGGTTGCACGAAGGGGGAAAATAGATCGTCTGCTATCCTAAAGAAACACATAAATAACTCAATTTTACCAGCTATAACTTATGTCACTAGCCGTAGAAAAGTTACCAATAGATCTAATTACCGATGATGGCGAACCGATGGAAAGCAATAACCATAGAGTTTCGATGAATGTACTCATCCAATCCCTCAAATATTACTGGCGCGATCGACAAGACTTTTTTGTAGGCGGCAATATGTTTGTCTACTACAGTGCAAACCAAGTCAAAAATCAAGACTTCAAAGGCCCAGATTTCTTTGTTGTCTTAGATGTAGATGGAACCACAAATAGAGATGCTTGGATTGCTTGGGAAGAAGATAGCCGCCTCCCAGATGTGGTAATTGAATTAATGTCTCCCTCAACTGCCGAAGTAGATTTAACCACTAAAAAAGATATCTACGAACGTAAATTAAAAACCCAAGATTATTTTGTCTACAATCCCAAAAATCCCAGTTCTCTAAGAGGTTGGGAATTAATTAATCGTCGATACCAATCCTTATCTCCTAATCAACAAGGGAGATTATATTGTGAATCATTAGGGCTATGGCTGGGCATATGGGAATGTCAAATAGAAAACTCTCAAGGTAATTGGTTGAGGTTCTTTGATAACGATGGAAATTTAGTATTAATGAGAGATGAAGCTGAAACTCAAAGAGCCGAATTAGAGCGACAACAGAAAGAGGAGGCAATACAACAATTAGAAATTGAAAAGCAACAGAAAGAACGGTTAGCTGCCAAGTTAAGAGAGTTGGGTATTGACCCAGATGAAATTTGATTGCTTGGATATTTGAAGTTGGATTTTCCCCATTCCCCATTCCCCATAGGTGTCAACTTAACGTCAAACCGATAGTCCGACAGGGGTTGAAACCCCTGTCTAATAGCTAAAGTCCTCTAAAAGAGGACTAATGAGTTGAACATTCTTCTCTTCAGTCCTCTTGAGAGGACTTTAGCTTTGAGACAGGGGTTTCAACCCCTGTCGGACTCGCGGGCCCACAGACGGACTTGGCGGGCTTTCAGGCTTAAGTTGACACCAATTCCCCATTCCCCATTCCCCATTCCCCATTCCCCATTCCCAAATGAACATTCGCATCGGCAACGGCTACGACATTCACTGCTTAGTGACCGATCGCCCCCTCATCCTGGGCGGCATCAACATTCCCCACGAATTAGGATTATTAGGTCACAGCGACGCCGACGTGCTCACTCACGCCATCATGGACGCGATGCTAGGAGCCCTCAGCTTAGGAGATATTGGCCTTTATTTCCCACCGACTGACCCCAAATGGAAAGGTGCTGATAGTTTAGTTTTGCTAGAACAAGTCAACCAGTTGATATTAGATAAAGGCTGGGAAATTGGCAATATTGATTCTGTAATTGTAGCAGAACGTCCGAAGCTGAAACCGCATATTGAAAAAATGCGCGATCGCCTTTCTAGCGTCCTCAAGCTCAACCCAGACCAAATCGGCATCAAAGCCACCACCAACGAAAAATTAGGCCCGGTGGGAAGAGAAGAAGGCATCGCAGCTTACGCTGTAGTTTTGTTAATGCTAAAATAGTTGTCAGGTTATGACAATTTTCAGCTAATTTAGGATGGAAATCTATGCTTGACGAAAACTTAGAAATCGAAACCCCGATCGATGTTGATATTATCGCCTTAGATAAAGACGATCGGGTAGTCGTGCTCATTGAAGTCAAAATCATTCAAGCTCAAGAACCAGCAGCAAAACAGAGGATTGCTGATTACATGATATCTTGGATGAAAGCTGTGTTAGCGAAGATATCCGAGCAACGCACCATAATTCCCTATGCTATGTTTGTTGACACCGAACAAATTCTGATTTTCAAATGGGACGGAGTAAATTTATCTGAACCTGTTTGTTCTCTAAACACTGGTGAGATACTTCGCCATTATGAGCCTGAATTTGGTAAAAAATGGATATCTGAGCGTTACTTAGAGAGTCTAATCGAATCGTGGCTGCGAGACTTATCATATAACTGGAAATCGGAAATGCCGCCAGCATCAGAACAGATAGCAATCATTGGCTTGTTACAAAGACTGGCTGGTGGAACAACAAAAGCAGGAGTACAACTTGGTCATTTTGTATATAGAGACAAACTTCTTGATGAGTATTGCCACAGGGCGTGACCCTCAAGCAAGTACGTTGCTGAGGCAAACGCCAACATCTGTAAAGTTAACAATACCAAGCATTTGCTACATGGAATCTTTCTCTGCTTTAGAGGACGAAGTGAAGCGACACAACTATTTCAAACAGCAACTTGACAATCAAATCAGCGAGGCTAACCGAGATTTGACCTCACAGCACGCCCAGTCTCTATTTTTCAACTTAGGTCAGTCTAGAACCGACTATGAAAGACGACTCGACGATATAGATTTGCGTCTGCGCGAATCTATTGAGCAGTTGTCTCAAAATGCTGAGATGATTGCCTTAACTGCTAATATGATTCAAGAAAGCTTAAACACAATTATCATCAAAAAAGACCCAACAGACAATTTGATTCTGCACTGTATCCTGAATCATGCCCGCTTGCACCCCACAGAAACCAAAGCATTTCTAAGCGGCAACATCAAAGAATTTCGCCAACTTCCCGAAGTTCAAGATGCTTTGCAACAGGCTGGAGTGGAAAAGTATTTTTCGCGTACTGAAGACTTTCTCGGTTGGCTACAATCTCAGTCATTCGATTTTGGATTTTAGATTTTGGATTTTAGATTGATTCCACGGATAAATCCGGGGGCTTCTACCATCAAGAAATTATTGGTCATAGTTGCACGGAAATGGTATAGTTGAAAATTATGAAAATTTCTATGATGTTACATTCAAAACTGCGATCACTCATAATTTTACTGGCAGCAATTGTTACCATAGCCTTGTCTGCGTGTACTCCGGTGCGATCGCAATTAACAAACAGACTCATCGTCCCCACCCCCAGCGGCCCAGCCACCTTTAACTATCCGCTAAATCAGTCAGCCTACAGCGTTTTTGGCTATCTCAACGAAGGATTGATCAACGAAAACGGTCTGACATCAGAACTAGAACCCGGTTTAGCCGAGTCGTGGGAAGTCTCCAAAGATGGCAAAAAGATTGTCTTCACCCTGCGAGAGGGATTGAAATGGTCTGATGGCGAACCGATGACTACTGATGACATTATCTTCAGCTATGACAAGATTTATTTCAATGATAAAATCCCTAGCGGTTTAAAAGATACTCTCAGAGTTGGGATGAGTCGCCAATTCCCCAAACTCAAAAAAATTGATAGTCGTCGGGTTGAATTTTCCGTAGCAGAACCCTTTGCTCCATTTATTAGATACGCTGGCGGCATACCGATTTTACCAGCTCATATTTTACAGGAATCTGTAGACAATACAGATAGTGAAGGTAAGCCGAAGTTCCTGACTACTTGGGGGACAGATACTGACCCCAAAAAAATTGTCGGTAATGGCCAATATCGAATGTTAAGCTATACTCCTAATCAGCGAGTTGTGTTAGAAAGAAATCCCTATTTTTGGCGTAAAGATACTCAGGGAACAGCTCAGCCCTACATCCAGCAAATAGTCTGGCAAATTATCGAAAATACTGATACTCAACTGTTGAATTTTCGCTCTGGTGATTTGGATAGTCTGGACGTGCAGCCCGAAGTGTTTCCGCTGCTGAAAAGGGAGGAAAAACGCGGTAAATATACGGTATTTAACGGTGGCCCCGACACTGGCAGTGTATTTATGTGTTTCAATCTGAATCAGGGTCGTAATGCTCAAAATCAGCCCTTTGTAGACCCGATTAAATCTCGGTGGTTCGCAACTAAGGAGTTTCGGCAGGCGATCGCCTATGGTATCAACCGCGACGCCATGACTAACAATATCTATCGCGGACTTGGCGCGCCCCTGCATTCCCCAATTCCAGCCCAAAGCCCGTTCTACCTATCGCCAAAAGAAGGATTAAAAACTTACAACTACGACCCCAAAAAAGCCAAAGAATTATTGTTAACTGCTGGCTTCAAGTATAATGATGCAGGGGATTTATTGGATCGGGAGGGGAACAAAGTGCGATTTACTTTATTAATGGCGGCAGGCAAAAAAGTCCGGGAACAAATGGGAACACAAATTAAACAAGATTTAGGCAAGTTAGGGATACAGATTGATACACAATTTCTCAGTTTTAACACTTATGTAGAAAAACTGCGTTTGACTAAAAATTGGGATACCTACCTCGGTGGTTTTACGGGCGGTCTGGAACCGCACAGTGGCTACAATATCTGGTCAGTAAACGGCACTTTACACAGTTTTAACCAGGGACCGCAGGCTGGGGAACCGCCGATTAAGGGCTGGAAAGTGGCTGACTGGGAGCAGAAAATTGATGACCTCTATGTGAAAGCTTCCCAGGAACTGAATGAGCCGAAGCGCAAGGAAATTTATGCAGAAACCCAACGGATTATAGCAGAACAAGCACCGTTTATCTACATGGTGAATCCCTTGACTTTTGAGGCGGTGCGCGATCGCATTTCAGGAGTTCGGTATAGTGCTATAGGAGGCGCTTTCTGGAATTTGTACGAACTAAAAATTACCGAATAGTCATTAGTTATTAGTTATTGGTGATTAGTTATTTGTTAGCTTTTATACCAATTTAATGTGAAGTTGCACATATCTCGATCCCCCTAAATCCCCCTTAAGAAGGGGGACTTTGATAAAAATCTTGTCCCCCCCTTATTAAGGGGGGTTAGGGGGGATCAGATGCTATGCAGCCTCATAAAAAATTGCTATTACCAATGCCCAATGCCCAATGCCCAATTCCCCATTCCCAATTCCCCATTCCCAATTCACAATATTTATGGAACCAGAAATCTTACAAAAATTACTCGAATCTGTGGCCGCTGGTGATATCAGTCCCGCCACCGCTTTAGACAAATTAAAGCATTTCGACTTTGAACAAGTGGGCGATTTTGCAAAAATTGACCACCACCGCAAATTAAGAACCGGTTTCCCAGAAGTAATCTGGGGCCCAGGTAAAACACCAGACCAAATTGTGGAGATTATCCAGGCGATGCGCGGGCGAAACCCTGCGGTGATGGCCACACGAATTGAGCCGGAAGTTTTCGAGCAATTACAACAAAAAATACCCGATTTGTGCTATTATGAAAAAGCTCGAATTTGTGCAATTTCTGATAGTTCTCCAACTTCGCAACATCCAGGTAAAGTAACAATTATTAGTGCAGGAACAGCAGATTTGGCTGTAGCGGAAGAGGCGGCTGTGACTGCCGAACTTTGCGGTTTTCAGGTACAGCGTTTGTGGGATGTGGGAGTTGCTGGCATTCACCGTTTACTGAGTAATCGCCACGTTATTGATGATGCTGATGTATTGATTGCAGTTGCGGGTATGGAAGGTGCGTTGGCGAGTGTGGTTGCTGGTTTGGCAGATTGTCCGGTGATTGCTGTGCCGACAAGTGTGGGTTATGGGGCGAGTTTTGGCGGGATTGCGCCTCTTTTAACTATGCTGAATTCTTGTGCGGCTGGTGTTGGGGTGGTGAATATTGATAATGGGTTTGGTGCGGCAATTTTAGCTTGTCAAATTCTCAGAACCGCTGGCAGAGTTGGGAAAAATTAACAAATAGACCTCGATCATATTCATTGTGGAACAGGCATCCTGCCTGTTCAAGACCTGCTTTTTTGGAAAGGTCTAATGAAAAGCCCCTATCCCGGTAGATTATTACGATCGCCCTTAATTCACTACCAAGGGCGATCGCACTTTTCATTCTTTCCCTAAATCAACCGAAAACTAGCAGATGTAATCGCATTGGTACTCACTCCAATCATTACAGCTAACTCTTCTCCTGTCAAGACATTTTTGATGAGAGTTCCCTGAGTATTTTGAACTATCGCTAACTGACCAAAGCTCAAACCTCCACTCAATCCAATCAAATCTTGACCCAGAGTAAAATCAGCAATGATATCAAATCCTTGACCAGCTTGTAAGACAAATATATCATTCCCACTACCGCCAATCAAACTATCATTGCCCAAATCTCCGTAAAGGATATCATTGCCTTTCCCGCCCATGAGAGTATCGTTATCTTCACCTCCATAAAGAGTATCATTTCCTTCGCAGCCTCCCAGGATATCTGTTCCTTCGTTACCTCTGATTAAATCATTGGATTCGCCACCACAGATAGTATCATTTCCCTCATTTCCAAACAGGTAGTCATCACCATCACTACCAAGGATGATGTCATCACCTTTACCTCCATATAAAGTGTCATTTCCCTTGCCACCATCAATGAAATCATCATTTCTGTTACCAAAAACGATGTCATCACCTTCGCGGCCATTTAGGGAGTCATTGCCTTTACCTCCAAAGATTAAATCGCTGCCCAAGTCACCAAGGATGATGTCGTTTCCTTCATCTCCAAATAAAAGATCATCCCCATTACCACCAGTGATAAAATCATTGCCTTCGTTGCCGTTGAATATGTCGTTTCCATCGCCACCAGATAAGTTGTCATCCCCCGATTTAGCATCGAATATATTGCCCCTGTTGCTACCGAGAAATTCATCATTTTTCGCAGCGCCTATTTGAATTACTATGCCACCGAGTATGGTGTTTTCAACTGAGTTAGGTTGGTTTAAATTGGGATAGGCAATTGTGTCGCAGATGCACTCATCATTGGGGATGTTGCTAATTATTGGCGCGGGTGTTTCCGATGGAGTTGGTGTCGGTGTTGGCGTGGGTGTCGGTGCGGGTGTGGGTGTGGGTGTGGGTGTTGATATTGGTATTGGTACAGGTGTAGGCGCAGGAGTTGGTGTAGGCGCAGGAGTTGGTGTAGGCGCAGGAGTTGGTGTAGGCGCAGGTGTGGGAGTAGGTGTAGGCGCAGGAGTAGGTGTAGGCGCAGGAGTAGGTGTAGGCGCAGGAGTTGGTGTAGGCGCAGGTGTGGGAGTAGGTGTAGGCGCAGGAGTAGGTGTAGGCGCAGGAGTTGGTGTAGGCGCAGGAGTTGGTGTAGGCGTAGGAGTTGGTGTAGGCGTAGGCGTAGGAGTTGGTGTTGGTGTTGGTGTAGGCGCAGTGTCGTTATCAGTATTAGTAACTGCGACATCGGTAGCATTAACACCACTGTAATTGGCATCGGTACTGGTAGCCACAGCGGTGACTATGTTGTAGGCAATATTTCCATCAACTAGGGTATCATCTACGCCTGTAACGGTGACAGTTTGTGCTACATTCCAGTTAGCAGAGGTGAAGGTGACACTGTTTTTATCGACAGTACCTTCAGCGGTGTTACTGCTAGTTAATGGAATAGTGACATCGGCTGTTGGTTGAGTGTTTAAAACTACTGTAAATGTAGCAGTTCCCCCCGCTTCAGTTGTGATTAATCCGGTGGTTGGGCTGACTGTGATTCCAGCAGTTTCGTTATCAGTATTAGTAACTGCAACATCAGCAGCATTAAAACCATTGTAATTGGTATCGGTACTGGTGGCCGCAGCAGTGACAATGTTGTAGGCAATATTCCCATCAACTACGCTATCATCTACACCGGTAACGGTGACAGTTTGTGCTACATTCCAGTTAGCTGGCGTGAAAGTTAAACTGGATTTATCTACAGTACCTTCAGCGATGTTACTGCTAGTTAATGGAATAGTGACATCGGCTGTTGGTTGAGTGTTTAACTTGACTGTAAATGTAGCCTTACCTCCGGCTTCAGTGGTAGTTAATCCGGTGGTGGGTGTGACAGTGATGCCTTTGGTGTCGTTGTCGGTGTTAGTGACAGCGACATCAGCGGCATTAAAACCACTGTAATTGGTATCGGTACTGGTGGCCGCAGCAGTGACTATGTTGTAGGCAATATTCCCATCAACTACGCTATCATCTACTCCCGTAACGGTGACTGTTTGGTAAGCGTTCCAATTAGTCGAATTAAAGGTGAGGCTAGCGGGTAAAACCGTTCCTTCTGCGGTGTTGCTGCTGGTTAAGCCAATGGTGACATTAGCTGTTGGTTGGCTTTTCAGGCGGATGTCAAAAGTAGCTTGACCCCCAGATTCGCTGGTATTGCCACTAATCGGGAGGATGTCAAATCCGGCAGTGTCGTTGTCGGTGATGGTGAAACTACCTGTGGTGGTGGTTCCTAACACAATGCCTGCCGATGGATTGCTAATACTGAGGTTGGCAGTTTCGTTAATTTCGGCGATTTGGTCGTCGGCAATGGTGAAAGTGACTTGTCCCCTGGTGGCCCCGTTGCCGATGGTGATTTGGGTGGGAATAGTGCCGGTGAAATCAGCAGCCGTGGCAGTGCCTGCTAAGCCGAGGTTAACGGTTTGGTTGCCGACTACAGGTGCGCTGGCAGTAGCAGTGACTGTGATGCTGGTTGTTCCTGCTTCGGTGCCGGTGCTGGGAGTAACTGAGAGGTTGACTGTGGGGAAGTCGTTGTCGGTAATTGTGACGTTACCCTGAGTGGTAGTTCCTAATGTCAAGCCAGCAGAAGGATTGGAAATTGTGAAAGTGCCTGTTTCGGTTCCTTCAATTAAGGCATCATCATTGATATTGACGGTAAATGAACCTGTGGTTTGACCGTTAGGAATGGTAATAAGAGTGGGAATTGCGCCTGTGAAGTCAGCAGGAAGTGCCGTACCGGAAAGAGCCACATTAACGGTTTGAGGGCCGACAACTGCTTGAGATGCTGTGGCGGTGACGGTGATTGCTGTGGTTCCTGTTTCGGTGCCGATGGTGGGGCTAACTGAGAGGTTGACTGTGGGGAAGTCGTTATCGGTAATTGTGACGTTACCCTGAGTGGTAGTTCCTAATGTCAAGCCAGCAGAAGGATTAGAAATTGTGAAAGTGCCTGTTTCGGTTCCTTCAATTAAGGCATCATCATTGATATTGACGGTAAATGAACCTGTGGTTTGACCGTTGGCAATGGTAATGCTAGTGGGAATAGTGCCTGTGAAGTCAGCAGGAAGTGCCGTACCGGAAAGAGCCACATTAACGGTTTGAGGGCCGACAACTGCTTGAGATGCTGTAGCAGTGACGGTAATTGCTGTGGTGCCGGCTTCTGTACCTGCGGTGGGGGTGACAGAGAGGTTGACTGTGGGGAAGTCGTTGTCGGTAATTGCGACGCTACCAATGGTGGTAGTTCCTAATGTCAAGCCAGCCGAAGGATTGGAAATTGTGAAAGTGCCTGTTTCGGTTCCTTCTACCAGTACATCATCATTAATATTGATGGTAAATGAACCTGTGGTTTGACCGTTAGGAATGGTAATGCTAGTAGGAATAGTGCCTGTGAAGTCAGCAGGACTAGCAGTACCAGTTAATGCTAAATTGACTGTTTGAGCGCCGACGACATTACCTTCAGCAGTGGCGGTAAAGGTAATAGCTGTTGTCCCGGCTTCACTAGCAGTATTTGTGCTGGCAGTGAGGTTAACTTTCGGTACGGTAACGGTGATGGCTGCGGTGTTAGCGGCTGTGCTGATACCAACGTTGATGCTGGTATTGGCGGTGGCACCATTAGTACCGACGACTTGATCCCAAGCACGGAAGGTGAGGGCGTTGGTGATAGTGCCGTTGTAGTTGGCGGTTGTTGGTTGAAAGTAGATGCGGGTACTGGCATCTGCTGCCAATAAGCGGGAGTTGGCATTGGTTACTGCGCCCAAGGCGTTCCAGGTTGTACCGCCATCTGTGGTGTAAAACCAACTGCCGTTAGTCGTGTCAGCGGTAGTGAGGGCGATGCCGGCCAATGCCCCAGTGTCGGGATCGGTGATGTTTGTACCTATCGCCACAAGGCTGGAAATTAGGGTACCGACAGCACCCACCGGCGCGGGTGCGTTTTCTAGGACAGAATTGAGGGTAACAGGGGTATTGTTAAGGACGGGTGCAGTGTTGATGCTGCCGTAGATATCGTTGTTATTGGGGGTGGTGTTTGCGTTATTAGCAGCAGTATTGCCCGTGGTGCGGAGATAACCGACGACGCTGACAGTGGGAAGAGCCGCTGGCATTCCCTGAGTGTTGCCTTGGGTGGTTTGTGCGGTTTTTGCGGCTGCATCCAACACAAAAATTGCGCCTCCCAAAGCTTGGCCGTTATTCGCTCCAGTGCCGCCTGTTGTGTTGTTGTTGTTGAAGGTATTATTCTGTAGCGTTAAAGAGCCTTCTCTGACAAAAATCGCGCCACCCAATCCGGCACCGCCACCACCAGGAAGAGCCGCAGAATAGCCTGTAGTACCGCCACCTGCGCCACCGCCAAAGCCACCTGCGCCTGGGTTGTTAGTGTTAATACTCACACCGCCGCCACCGCCAAAGCCACCTCTGCCACCTGAGCCAGCAGCAGCACCGCCGCCGCCGCCAAAGCCACCCCAGCCACCATTCAAAAAGCCTTGGTCGCCAGCAGAACCGCCGCCACCACCGAATCCACCGTTGCCTCCGTTGGTACCGTTAAAACCGCCACCACCACCGCCACCACCAGTACCATTACCGCCAACCGATCCAGGTACCGCCGCGCCAGCACCGCCAGCACCGCCGAAAGCCCCGCCAGAGCCGCCATTTCCACCGTTGTTGGAGTTGTTGTTCCCGCCGCTGCCGCCAAACCCGCCGCCGCCGTTGCCGCCAAACCCGCCGGTGCCACCTCCGCTGTTACCGCCAAGACCGCCACCGCCGGCTAAGAATTGATTATTATTGGCGCTGCTCCCGCCGATCGCCTGGTTGGTCGAAAAAGTGACATTATTAATTGTCACATTACCGTTATAGACAAATAACGCGCCACCCATGCCAGCCGCGCCGCCGCCGCCACCGCTGGTAGCAGTGCTGCCATTTCCTCCTTGGGCTCGTCCTCCGGCTATGCTCATATCGGAAAAACTGACGGTTCCAGACAGCACAAAGAAGGGACGAACATCACCAACGTCATTGGTGCCGTTGTTATTGACATCCCCACTGACGGTGAAACCGCCTCCAATAAAGGCGATATTGCTGTTAATTAGCTGATTCGGAGTCCCCGTCAGCCTGACATTTGTGGCGAGGGTAATAGTGTCATCTACCCCCACGGAATTATTCGCCTGCAAAATTGCCCAACTCAGGGTATTTGCTGTCCCGCCTGTCCCATCATCGGTTGCCACCGTGACATTATAATTGAGCAACACACCGTCATAAGCTTTCATCGCCTCTTGATTAAACGGCACGGCTGCTTCTATCTTGCCCATTGCTATTTCTAAATCCCAGTCGCCACCTTTAGCAGCATTTCCCGTCAAATTGTCAGAAGCTGCAATATCTGCGCCAGTTATTTCGCTCAATCGCTTGACAAAATTCTTGCCAGTTTCTCCGGCTGCTACGTCGCATCCATATAATAGGATATCTCCATTTTCTGTGAGGGCATTTCCCCACTGTTTTAGCTGAGTATTAAAATCTTCTATCTCATTCCCATTCAGTACATCAGCACCGAGTTTTAGACTGCCTTGGTTGCCGTGTGAAAGGATGTGTATAGCTTCAATATCTTTTTGATTGGCTAAGGCATTAGTAATTTGTTCGATGCCGCTCAAATTTTCATTTAAAATGAAAATTTGAGCGGCATCGACGTTGTGAATCAGGCTTTGATAGTTCTGTAGTGAGGAGTCTACGAAAATGATTTGCTGGTTCGGGGTTGATGAGTTCATAGTTGGTGATATTTTGGGGATTTAGTGTTTAAGTGGTTTTAACTGGTTCCCAGACTCCAGCCTGGGAACCCATATCACTCTTGCTCTGCCTCGAAGAGAGAAAAGGGAAAGGTCGGCAGAGCCTCCCGATCAGCATTACCAGGCTGGAGCCTGGTAACGAGTAGAACCCAGTCAGAGATTGCTGTTTGACTTTTAAATCTAGATCCCCCCTAGCCCCCCTTAAGAAGGGGGGAACAGGAGTCTTCTCAAAGTCCCCCTTCCCCCCTTGGGGGGGGCTAGGGGGGGGTGGGGATTTAGGGGGATCTAGACTCAGGTAAAAACGAGATTTATCAAGGCTTTCAGGCTTAAGTTGACACCAATGGGCGATGCCGTTTCCCTACACCAAAATAATCATGTTAGAGGTTTATTTAGCTTTCGCGACTATAGCGCTGGCACGACTATTTGTTGAATCTATCCAGAAAGATAAGCTATCAAATCGATCGAATAAGTCGGGTGGTAAAACCGTTTGTCTCGGTTTAAATTCGACTATTTGACGCACTTGATGCAATCCTTTCGTGTTGAGTCGATTATCGAATTCTGGCTCTTGATATTGAACATTCTCGAAGTCATGCTCGAAAGGTTCTTCGCCCAGAAATTGATAAATTAGCGACATTGTTTTAGTCGGGTTTATGGTTAACAGTTCGTAATCTACCAGTAGAATAGATGCACTTTGTTCGCTATAAAATGCTTCTTTCAAAGCGTTGTAAGCATAACCAACTAAGCGTGTCCCTTGGCTTAATGCCTCGGTGCGGCTGTAGACTGTGGCCCGTTCCGCTGGATTATTAAATAACCGGGAAACATCAAAGGCATTGCGCCGAATCAGTAGCTCGATGCTGTCCATAATCCAGGCAACATTTCTCACACAGCAGATGACTTTTGCTTCAGGAAATAGTTCCCGAATTAAGGGTAATTTGCTACACCAAAGACGATTAGTATCAAAGATGATTTCTTTGTCAGCTTGCGGGTGGTAATAGGCAAAAAAAATGCTGAGAATCAGTGCCCGTTTTTGTTCCGGTGAAATAAATATGGAAAACTCATTATCTTCGCTCATCGCTTCTAACATTCGCTCTACTAAACCCCCCACTGGGCTAGTCATGGCCGCGTGAAAACGGGGATTTTGGCGCAACAAAGCTGCGAGCAAGGTAGAGCCTGAGCGTGGTAGTCCTGAGATGAAGTGGGCTTTCACTGGCCTGGTGTTGCAATGGGTTTGTCTAAATCATGTGCGATTCGAGTGTATCATACTAAGGGAAGATTTTTTGAAATTATATGTTTATGTAATATTTGGTTACACAAATTCAAGGTTTACGATATCTTTATAATTTAGAGATGGTGAGTTTACTTGGGATTTCTAGATTGTGTAACAGTTAAAAAAGACAAAATTCAGGATGGAAAGGAATTAATATTACTCATAGCCAGGACACTCCAAGAGCCCATTGGTGTCAACTTAAGCCTGAAAGCCTTGGTATCTCTCGTTCATAGCCAAGTCTAGATCCCCCTAAATCCCCCTTAAGAAGGGGGACTTTGATCCATTTCCGGTTCCCCCCTTCTTAAGGGGGGCTAGGGGGGATCTAGGCTTAACAGTCAAACCGTAGTCTCTGACTGGGTTTGACCTTAAGTTGACACGCTTTGGGCATTGCCGTCTCCTCTGTTTATTTTGGTGTAGAGAGACTTGCCAGCCAAATTGGATAACTAGAAGAATCCTCTGTTGTCAACCTTTGCGCCTGATAATTTTTGCTAGTCCAATTAGCGACTGTTTGCAGACTTTCTGTCAAAAAACTTTCGCTTCCAAAGGCTTCAAATCCCAAAGTCCACGACGGAGTACCATTAATATTCAATTGGTTGATTTCTACTATGCAGCCTTGGGGTATGGGTGCTTCTACGGGGACAGACATCAGCGCACCAGGGGCAGAAACTTGGTAAAGACGCTGTGCTCGTTTTTTCTTGACTTTCACCCATTTTCCTGTGGCGATTAAATCCGCTGGTAGTGGGCCCATTGTGTCGGCACAAATCCACTTCAGCCACTTCTCGGCTTTCCCTTCCCAACGATTTCCGAACTGCATCGCCCCGAATTCTGCCTGTCGCCACTTTACTTGTAGGTTTTTCCCGCGCAGTTTCACTCCCAAGTAGTCGCAGCCCGGTATCAGTAAATATAAGTCTTCTCGTTCTTCTGGTGGTGACAGATACCCACCCAGACTTTCGCTTCCAAACCATTGCCCGATCGCCTTTGGTAACATTCCGTTACAAAACCACCGCATTTCCAGACTGGTACGCATAATTGTTTCCTCTGTTCCCAAATTTTCAAACCCAGACTGGATTTGCTATATACCTTGCACTCTTTAACCTCGCTGACTCTATCCTCCCCTGTCGGGGGCCGAGAGTCTACTACCTCCTGTTTCGATCGACTATCTAAAAAAAACTTTCTCACATTCCTTTACATATCTTCATAAGTCTGTTACATTTATTTACAGTACACAAAACAAATTTAGGAAACTGACATGACTAACAGAGGCTTAATGCTGGATGACCAAGGAAAAATGAACAATTTTGCGATCGAACCAACAGTATACGTCGATGACGAACCGCGCACCGGCTTTACTCCCTACGCCGAACGCTTAAACGGTCGCCTCGCCATGATTGGTTTTGTCTCACTGCTGGCTTTGGAAGTTTCCACCAAGCATGGACTGATTACCTGGTTTACCCATATTTAATGATGTGGTTAAAAATTAAACAGTTAAGCTATGGCTTGTAAGCGCTACGCAAATTACAATCCATAGCTTAACTGTTTTTAGGGGCAAGGTTTGGTGGGATAATTTAGAAACAAATATTTAACTGTCATTCGATCGCAAAAATAATGATCAAACGAATTGTAACCATGCTTCTGGTGGTGTTCAGCCTCAGCTTGACCAGTTGTGTATCTAACGTTGTCGGACTCAAAAGCCATGTTGATACTGGCGATGGCTATCAGTTTCTCTATCCCAACGGCTGGCTACCGATTGCGGTTGCTAATGGCCCGGATGTGGTATTTCGCGATTTGATTCAGCAAACTGAGAATGTGAGCGTGGTCATCAGTCCTGTGACGGGAGATAAAACTCTGGCGGATTTGGGAACGCCATCGGAGGTTGGTTACAAGCTTAGCAAAAATGCGATCGCGCCACCAGATTCCGGCCGAGAAGCTGAGTTAGTCAATGCTGGATCTCGCGAATCGCGATCGAAAAACTATTACATTTTAGAATACGCCGTCAAGCTTCCAAACCAACAACGGCATAACTTAGCAAGCGTAGCCGTCAGTCGTGGTAAGCTTTTTACACTAAATATTTCCACTACCGAAGAACGTTGGCCGAAAGTTAAAGAAGCTTTCGAGAAAGTAGTTAAGTCTTTTTCTGTTTATTAGGAAATTGGGAATTGGGAATTGGGCATTGGGAATTGGGCATTGGGAATTGGGCATTGGGCTTGCGATGGCAACTGTCAACTGACAACTGTCAACTGACAACTGTCAACAGTCAACTGACTTCTTAACTTATGAAAAAACCAACTTTTGTATTAGCCTCAGCTTCCCCAGCACGCCGCCAACTGCTTAAAAATGCTGGAATTCAAGCTGTAATTTGCCCAAGCGATTTTGATGAAGGGCAAATTGAAATGAGGGATGCTGCTAAATTAGTCCAGGTTTTAGCTGAGGGAAAAGCTAATGCTGTAGCTGAGTTTTTGCGGGCTAATTCTCATCCCCAAATTCCTCATCCTAATTCCTGTTTGGTGTTAGGATGTGATTCAATTTTGGTGATTGATGGGGAAATTCACGGTAAACCGCAAGATGCCGAAGAGGCAATTTCCCGTTGGCAGAAAATGCGGGGTAAAGTAGGTGAATTGTATACTGGCCATGCTTTAATTGATAATAGATTTGATGATTTCAATGAGGCAATGGATCGATCGATCGTTCGTTGTCAAGTTACAAAAGTTTATTTTGCCGAAGTTACCTCTCACCAAATCGCGGCTTACGTTGCTACGGGGGAACCTCTCGCCTGTGCTGGCTGTTTTGCACTGGAAGGTAAAGGCGGTTTTTTTATTGAAAAAATCGAAGGCTGTCACACGAATGTGATTGGTTTGAGTTTGCCTTTGTTGCGGCAAATGCTCCGGGAGACGGGATATGATGTGTCGGATTTTTGGTAATCTTAATGTTTGCTGGATTTATGTCACGAATTGGTCTACGCATCTAACTCCAGAAACCGGGTTTTTTGGGGTTTCTACGACTGTAACGAATGTTGTCGCAAAAACCCGGTTTCTGGCCTACGCATCAAAACAAAAGAAACCGAGTTCTTTCGCCGATTTGCTGTCTATTCCACTGCATAACCCGTATATTTCCGCATAAAAGGTGGCTGAAATCCCCAAACTATATCTTCCTTTGGAATTCCTGCTATTACTAAATCCTCAGCAATATCATCTTCAGTCGCATTCCACTGAAGCCAAATTTTTCCACGCTTGATATCAATGTGAATGCTACAGTGATGTACCCTCTTTTGGTCATCCCAACCCACCAGGAAGACTTGGTAGTGATCTCGTTCTGTATCAAATATTGTCTCGACTTCAATGTCTCCGTGAGCCGGCTTGCGATTGCCATGCTCCCCCAACATCTGCTGCACGATTTGTCGATATTTTATTAATTTATCCATTCTACAATTGCCTCACTTGCTATATCGTAAACTATCATTTTAATTTCATTTTCTTCAACCCTTGCCTTCGGAAACTCCAGTTGAAAAAAATCTTCATAAGTTATTAAAGGTACAGCTAAATACAAAATGCGGTCACGTTCTTTTTGCTTCAGTGCTGCTCGATAATTGATGAACTGTCCCAATGCTCTATGGAATTCCGAGATTGGTGACGACTTTGCCAAAAAACTTTTCACCTCAACAGCAATTTTATAGCCTTGCCGTTCTGCCGCAATCAGCTTTTCGGCTCCCAGGTCGATCAACATATCCACACCGCCCACACTAATCATAAACGGATCGTGGGTGATGCGCCAACCATCCTTTTGTAACGCTGTTTTAACAACTTCATGAAAAACATCTTTGGCAGACATAATCGATTGATAACTAACTTATTTATTACTATCATATCTCCTTTGATAACCAATTATAGCCTTTCTCTGAAAGATGAGGTACTCATGGGCATAGGGCATAGGGCATACCTCACCACGCTTGAGAACCGCTATAGCAGTATTTTTACTAACGTCTAATAAAGTATTCTCGTAAAAACCCGGTTTCTGGCCACCCGCGCGTCATCTAAGAAACCGGGTTTTTTGGAGTTTCTAAACTGTAACCAAGTATTCTCGTAAAAACCCGGTTTCTGGCCTACGCATCTAAACCCAAAGAAACCGGGGTTTTTTCACAAATTCTATCCAAGGGCGATCGCACTATCAGACACAGAGGTAAACTGAAGTTGACTGGGCGAAACATCTTTCACCAAACCCAAGATATTGCCGGTGCTAGCTTCCCGAATCACCGTCGCCTTAGTGTTTAAAAATCTAAATTCAGTAGTTATAATGCTTCCTGGAGGAATCGGCCCGCTGCTGTCGTAATCTCTCGCATCACCAATAGTCAAAAACCGTTCAGTCAAAACAAGATCATTTCGCGTCAATCCTCCCGCCAATCCAATTACATCTCCTTGAGATGGATTGTAATCGAGAATAAAATCTGCTGGCACTTGTTCTACATTAGAAGGAAAAGTCCCAACTGGACGAGGTTGCTCAGAACCAAATTCTCTCGAAGTTGCTCCAGATTCTCTTCTAATTACAAACAAATCTGAGCCTTCTCCTCCCCAAAGTCGATCAATTCCAGCATCACCAGTTAGAGTATCGTTGCCACTTTCTCCTACTAAAGCATCATTGCCTTTGCCGCCTCTCAAAAAATCATTTCCCGTGCCTCCGTAAGCGTAATCATCGCCTTGATCTCCACTGATAATATCATTGCCACATTCTCCATAAATAATGTCTGAATCTTGACCGCCGCGAATAGTGTCGTTACCGCAACCTCCGATTAAAGTATCTCCGCCGCTGTTACCATTAATTAATTCCGCAGCACCGGAACCTCGGACAAAATCGTTGCCACTCAAAGCCCGCAAACCTCCTGGAGTATTGCGGAGAATTCCGTTGGCTAATTGAACTACATCGTCATTGGCGGTGAGGTCAAAAAAGTTGGGGTCGCCTTGATTTGGCAAGGGGCCTGTTAATAATTTGATGTTGGAGGGATCGGGAATAATTGGGCTGGATATTTCAGCTAATGCTCTAATTTCTCTGAGATTTGTTTCTAACATCTTAGATTTATTCTATTTTGATTTATTTTGTTGACACTTTGATTTATGGAAAGGTTCCAAGTGGAGGCCTCTTAGTTGTCCGTGAGTATATTTTGGCTAACCTTAGCAGTGATGGCATGATCTATAATACATAGATAATGTTTTTTGTCAATGCGTAAGTCCTAGATTTACCTAATCTTTACATTTACCCAACCAAAAATTAGCCGAACCTTTACAGCATTACACCTAAAAGAGAGTTATAAACATAGCAACAGACAAACAGTCATCCCTCGGAGGCATTATTATGGCGAAGGCAGCTTGGAAATTTTTAATCAGCACTTCATTAGTGGCTAGCATGAGCGCAATCACAGCGGCCTCATCTTTTGCCGCATCTTTAACAAACCCTACTGTCTCTGGAACCGCCGGCACTGACTACTTGCTCTACAAACAAGTTGGTAATCAAACGGTTCGCGACGACTCCGCCTCTTTATCCACTGTATTAGATGGTTCCGCGGCGAGCCCTGGTGGCAACGTCGAACTGTTTGCCAATAGCGAAACGAGCTTGTACACGAGTCCTGTCGGTCTTACCAATTTCAAGACAGCTCCCATTACGAGCTTGACTGGCTCCCTCTTCGGCATGAATCTTATCCTCAGCAGCCTGAATGGGGCAGACTGGTTTACAACCAAAACAGGGACCTATGACACCAGTTATGGGGCAGATAACCTCGCTAACAGATGGTTTAAGGATGTCTTTGCTGCTAACGGGTTCAGCAGCGTGATTAATATATTCGGTTCAACCATCTATAATACAGGTTTAAATGCAGGCCTCTTCCAACGATTCAGTGACCCCAACGTTTCTTATGTGAATCAGGACACCGCTACCAGTGATATTAAGATTGGCTTAGCCGGTCACTTCGATGCAAAAACACTATTACTAAAAGCCCTACCGTCTAGTGTCGTGGCGAACTTTGGCACCACACCGCTACAAGCGAGCGAAGTTATCAAACTAACCTACGGCGGCGTGACTCAATACAAGTACAGCTTTAGCGCCACGGGGTCGGGACTGACAGCCTCAGACGACGGAATTTCTCACAACGGCAACTACGAACTCACAGTCCAACCAGTACCAGAACCCACCACGATGTTAGGACTTGCTCTTGGCGCGAGTGGTTTGTTGGCGGCTAAGCGCAAGCGGAGCAAAACCGCCTAAATTTTTCTACTAAGCTCCTTTTTGTTGTGATATCGTTTCCGGTAGCATGGGAATTCTTAGCCAAAATTAGGACACGGCAGTGCCCATTGGTGTCAACTTAAGCAGTTGACCCCCAAATTTCTTGCTCAAAAGTGGCATTCTCTCTATGCCGCTTTCGCTCTTGTTTAATCAAACCCAACATTTTATGATGCTCGACTAAGTAGGTGACTGCATCTTTCATTTTCCCCCTTAACAAAAAACTTTCCGCTATCAGTAAAAGCGTCAAACCACACAAAATTAAAAAATCCTAAGTCAAAAATTAGCAGTCCCCCTATCGGCAATCTTTCTAATAGTTGTTCTGTCCACATATCCCGATCCCCCTAAATCCCCCTTAAGAAGGGGGACTTTGAATAAATCTTGTCCCCATCGGCGCATCGCCCAAATCTGCAAATATTTTGAATTATGAAGCAATAATTCTGAGGATAGCGTAATCTATTAGCGATCGGCATTCAGTGACCAAGCACCAACTGAATGCTAATTGTCATGGAACCTTGAGTTAAGTCAGGAATCGTTAATATGCTAGATACTGCGATCGAATCTATTCAGGCCAGAGAAATCCTCGACTCCCGTGGCCGCCCCACGATTGAAGCGGAAGTTTACCTAGCCAACGGTGTTGTCGGACTCGCCCAAGTCCCCAGCGGCGCGTCTACAGGCTCCTTTGAAGCCCACGAGCTCCGCGACGATGACAAAAAACGTTACGGTGGTAAAGGAGTTCTCAAGGCTGTTGACAATGTTGAACACAAAATTGCGCCTGCTTTGATTGATTTAGATGCGATCGACCAAGAATTAATCGATCGAACCATGATTGACTTAGATGGTTCCCCCAACAAGTCCAACCTGGGCGCAAATGCCATTCTCGGAGTCTCCTTAGCCACAGCAAAGGCGGCGGCCGAGACTTTAGGACTCCCCCTTTACCGCTACTTGGGTGGCACTTTGGCGAACGTTCTGCCAGTGCCTCTGATGAATGTGATCAACGGCGGTTCCCACGCGGACAATAATGTAGACATTCAAGAGTTTATGATTGTACCGGTCGGAGCGCCATCTTTTAAGGAAGCTTTGCGCTGGGGTGCAGAAGTATTTGCTAGTCTCGCCAAAGTTTTGAAAGACAAGAATTTGCTGACTGGTGTTGGTGATGAAGGCGGTTTTGCTCCTAATTTAGGTTCAAATCAAGAAGCTTTGGATTTGTTGATGATGGCAATTGAAAAAGCTGGTTATAAACCGGGTGAAGAAGTTGCTTTGGCTTTGGATGTTGCTGCTAGCGAGTTTTACAAAGATGGGAAGTACACCTATGACGGTGTTGCTCATTCGCCAGCAGAATTAATCGATTATTTGGATGGTTTGGTTGGTCAATATCCGATCGTTTCCATTGAAGATGGTTTGCATGAAGACGATTGGGATAGTTGGGTAGCGCTGACTGAAAAATTGGGCAGCAAAGTTCAATTAGTGGGTGACGATTTGTTTGTGACTAATCGTACACGCCTCCAAAAAGGGATTGATTTGAAAGCGAGTAATTCGATTTTGATTAAGCTGAATCAAATTGGTTCTTTGTCGGAGACTTTGGATACGATCGACTTGGGTAAACGTAACAGTTATCGCTCGATTATCAGCCACCGTTCCGGTGAAACTGAGGATACCACCATTGCTGATTTAGCAGTAGCGACTCGCGCTGGTCAAATTAAGACTGGTTCTCTGTGTCGCAGCGAACGGGTGGCTAAATATAACCGTTTATTGCGGATTGAGGCTCAATTGGGCGATCGGGCAATTTATGCTGGTGCGATCGGTTACGGGCCAAAGTAAAATTTGGCAATTGGGAATCCTCGTTCCCAGGCTCTGCCTGGGAACACAGATCCAGAGGCTCTGCCTCCAATTTTCCTAGGCTTTGTGAGGATTAACAAAAGTGATTATTTTCCTAGATTTTGCGAGGCAGAGCCTCTGGATATCGGTTCCCAGGCAGAGCCTGGGAACCAGTTAATCAGGTTTGTTCACGGATAGAAAGCCAATTGAGGTAAACCCAAAGTTTCTTCCCAGCCCATCATCAAGTTCATGCACTGGATGCCTTGTCCGGCTTGACCTTTAATTAGATTATCGATCGCCGACATCACAATTACTCTGTCAGTACGCGGATCTACTTCCACACCGATATAACAAAGATTCGTGCCACAAGCCCATTTTGACTGCGGATAAACCCCAGCCGGCAACACTTTCACTAAAGGAGAATTGCGGTAAAAAGCACTGAAAATGGTGATTAAATCTTCCCGCACCAATCCCGGATCGCGCAAATTTGCGTAAACAGTTGCCAGAATTCCCCGCACCATCGGCATCAGGTGAGGAGTAAATTGGACTTTAATATCGTGTCCGGCTAAATCGCTACAAATTTGCTCAATTTCGGGGGTGTGGCGGTGGCGGCCCACGCCGTAAGCGCCTATAGAATTGTCAGCTTCTGCCAACAATAGATTAATTTCGGCTTTGCGGCCTCCTCCCGAAGATCCAGACTTGGCATCGATAATTGCGGTTTCTGGAACGATGATACCTTGCTTGAGCAAGGGTGCCAGCGCTAATAAACTAGCGGTGACGTAGCAGCCAGCACAGCCGACTAATTGAGCGTCTTTAATGCGATCGCGATACAATTCTGGTAAACCGTAAACAGCGGTGGCTGCTAGAGCAGAGTCCGATCGATCGCCACCGTACCAAGCTTTGTAAGTGTCAAGATTTTCAAACCTGTAGTCAGCCGACAAATCCAAGACTTTGCAGCCGGCTTCAATCAGCTTTGGTGCCATTTGATAAGCCAAACCGTTGGGTAGCGACAGAAACACAACTTCACATTTAGCCGCTATTTTGTCTAAGTCGATCGCCTCGACAGTCAAATCAATGCAGTTAGTCAGATGCGGATACAGGCTGGAATAAGGTTTTCCCGCACTGCTATCCCCGCCCAAATACACGACTTCGGCCGCTGGATGATCCGCTAGCAATCGCACAAGTTGCACGCCGCCGTACCCTGAAGCGCCGATAATGCCTACAGGCACACGTCCAACATTTCCCATTTTCTTTTATCCCTCAGCCCTTGAAATCTAAAAAACGCTTTAACTTTTGCTGCATTGTACTACCAAATGGCAACTTTGGCGGTCAAGAATTGTTTTTTTTTGTTATGGAGGTGCGGTGGCGATGCTGAGAAACCCTAGAATTGACAAACGGGTGTGCGATCGTGTTATAAAACTACTAATCCCCGACCTCAAAACCGGAGATTAACATTGTTCACTCATGCCCGTTGGCTCAAAGCTCTTGCCTCGAACCTATTGCGTCAACATCCATCCGTTAAATCCGTTAAATCCGTTATATAATCCGCTGCCGAACTTCCTATGGGCATAGTTGTCGAAAACGTATCAAAACAGTTTGGCAGTTTCCAAGCACTCGATCGAGTCAGCTTAGAAATTGAATCCGGTTCCCTAGTCGCATTACTAGGCCCATCCGGTTCAGGCAAGTCTACCCTGCTGCGACTGATTGCCGGCTTAGAAATGCCCGACTCCGGCAAAATCTGGCTCACAGGCCAAGATGCCACCAATACCAGCGTCCAAGACCGCAAAATTGGGTTTGTGTTTCAGCACTACGCCCTATTCAAACACATGACAGTGCGGAAAAATATCGCTTTTGGGCTGGAAATTCAGAAAACAGCACCTGCGAAAGTCAAATCGCGGGTAGAGGAATTGTTGAATTTGGTGCAGTTGGGAGGATTGGGGGATAGATACCCGTCGCAACTCTCAGGTGGCCAGCGACAGCGGGTAGCCCTAGCTAGAGCTTTGGCTGTGGAACCAAAAGTGCTACTGTTAGACGAACCTTTTGGAGCACTGGATGCCAAAGTTCGGAAAGATTTGCGTGCTTGGTTGCGACGATTGCACGACGAGGTTCACGTTACCACAGTCTTTGTTACCCACGACCAAGAAGAAGCGATGGAAGTTGCCGATCGAATTACAGTCATGAGTAAAGGTAAAATCGAACAAGTAGGAACACCCGCAGAAATTTACGACCATCCAGCCAGTGCTTTTGTCATGAGTTTTATCGGGCCTGTGAATGTATTGCCCAGCAGTTCCAGGATGTTTCAAGACAACGGCTTTGACTCAGCCAACCCGGAGATGTTCTTGCGCCCTCACGACGTGGTAATTGAAACCACAGAAAACAGTGCCACAGTACCAGCCAGAATCAGTCGCTTGATTCATTTAGGGTGGGAAATTCAGGTAGAATTAACTTTAGATGACGGTCAAGTAGTCAATGCTAATTTGACTAGAGAAAGGTTTGACAATTTACAGTTGCAGCCACAACAAAGAGTTTTTGTTAAACCGAAAGATGCTAAATCTTTTCCGCTTTTTTATTCAATTTAATCCCCATACCGATTTGGGATTTGGGATAGGAAGTGTGGAATTAAACCAAGAGTAATTCGCCTGATTCATCATGACAAAATCCCCGACTTCTTTAATAAGCCAGGGATTTAATAGTAATTTGAGACTAACAATTGAAAACTGACAAACAAATTAGTCTTTGATCTTGCTAACAGCCTTTTTGACTTGTTGCTCAAAAGATGTAGCACTGGTGTTGCCAGGATTCAGCATCTTTTCGCTGTCCGCAGATCCCTGAACTTCATTAATCCCTTCGTTGGCTTTTTTCTGAGTTTCTTCCATAGACATCGGGTCTTTTAAAACTGCTTTTTGAGCTTCTTTTTCAATGCCTAAAAGTTGGTCGGTAGCTTCTGTAAGTTTGCTAGTAACTGCAAAGGCAGGAAAAACGTTAGAAACAAACAACAATGTACAAAAACAAATTGCTACAAAACTGCGAACTAAACCCTTGACAGATAGATTAAAATTCATAAAAGACATACCAACAAGTTTCCTTTTCTAGATTTTTTTTCGCTGCGACAATTGTCAACAGGTTGATGATTAATCAAACTTTGGACAATATTGAGTTGAATTTTGAGAGCAGCAATAGCATTGAGCAGTTGCCGTCTTTCAAATTGAACTAATATATATTTAACTAAAAGAACAGGCGCTTGAAATCCTTCTCAGGGAATATTTTGAAAAAAGCACAAGGAATAGGGAAGAGGGAACAAGAAACAGGGACAAGACAGTGATGGGGACACACCGAGAGGATGAATTTATCTCAATTCCGGTTGCAGCGTCAGGTGATAGTTGTGAGCACTCTCCCCATCTCCCAGGGCTATTTCATTCTCTTGTAGGGGCAAACCCCCCGTGGTTGCCCCAATCTCACCAAACACATCCAAAATCGTCTGTGAGGGGGGTAGGCATTCTTGACACTACCTCTACACAATCATCGTTTTCTTGAGAATGAAACAGCCCTGCCCCCATTGGTGTCAACTTAAGCTGTCAGTCCGCCAAGTTCGTTGGTCATCCCGCGAGTCCAACAGGGGTTGAAACCCCTGTCTAATAGCTAAAGTCCTCTGAAGAGGACTGAAGAAATCATGAGTCCTCATAGCGAGGACTTTCGCTTTGAGGCAGGGGTTTCAACCCCTGCCGGACTATTGGTTTTACCTGGTTGTTGACACTAATGCCCTGCCCCATCTTCCCTTCTATCTTCGGCTTAAATTGACGTTACTGGCGCACGGGAATTTGGCATTCTGCTAGATAAGTCTTAATTTGTCCGACGTTGAGTTGGCCGTAATGCAGCAGCGAAGCTAGCAGGGCTGCTTCGGCTTTGCCTTCAGTCACTGCTTGGTAGATGTGGTGGCAGTTGCCCGCACCACCGGAAGCAATGACTGGAATTTCGACTGTTTCAGCGATGCTTCTGGTTAAATCCAAGTCGTAGCCAGCTTGAGTGCCATCAGAGTCCATACTTGTCACCAGCAATTCGCCCGCGCCACGTTTTTCGGCTTCCTTTGCCCAGGCGACGGCATCTTTGCCCGTATTTTCTCGCCCTCCGCGCACGTACACATCCCAACCGGGATGATCTGCGTCTTGTCGTTGGCGCGCGTCGATCGCCACTACAATACACTGATTGCCAAATCGATCGCTAGCTTTGTCGATCAAACTTGGATCGCGCACCGCCGCTGAATTAATACTCACCTTATCGGCACCAGCCCTCAATAAACTTTTAATTGTATCCAAGGATTGGATACCACCACCGACTGTCAAAGGGATAAAAACTCGATCGGCAGTCCGGTACACTACATCAATAATAATGTCCCGGTCTTCATGAGTGGCAGTAATATCCAGAAACACCAACTCGTCAGCACCAGCATCATTGTAAACCTGTGCCATTTCTACCGGATCGCCAGCATCTTTAAGGTTAACAAAATTGACACCTTTGACGACGCGGCCAGCTTTTACATCCAGACAGGGCAAAATTCTTTTCGACAACATAAAATTATTTGGTTTCTATTTGAACAAGGGTTGCTGCATGGGCGTAACTTTTGGCAGCAACAATAGATAAGCTCGCTTGTGGGTGCCCTAGAATTCGGTCATACTAAGTCAGTCCGGTGCATCGTAAATCGACTAAACAATCTAAAATTTTAGAATAGGGGATTTGAGTTTTTTTAGCCAAACTATCAATTATAAAACTCCCGGTCAATCTAAAATTGCAAGTGTAGAACTTTAAATCGGTCGAATTGATGTCGTTTCTAAGACTGTGGTGACTTTGCAAACGAACCCACATATGGTACTTCGCACAGAAGGTGGCAATCGCTACTTGCCCCTGGCTGGCAGCAATTGCTGGACAGTAGGGCGGAGTGATGACAATAATTTTGTGTTAGTCGATCGCTGGATTTCCCGGAATCATGCGATGTTACAGCAAATGGAAACTGGAGAATTTTACCTGATCGACTTGGGAAGCCGCAATGGTTCTTTTGTCAACGGGCGGCGGGTAAGTATTCCGGTGACACTCAAAAATGGCGATCGGCTGATGTTTGGTCAAACCGAATTAGACTTCTATGACCCAACCGCTAGTCGCCAACTGCCTCAGACCTACGACACAGACTCCGATGATTTTACAGCAACTTTAACAGTCCGCAGCCTGATTAGTGTCATGGTAATGGATATTAGAGACTTCACGGTGCTGACTCGGCAGCTAGACGAAACTATCCTGTCAGAAGTGATTGGGAGTTGGTTCCGTTCTTCAGGACACATCATTCGCAAACACGGTAGTTGGGTAGACAAATACATTGGCGATGCGATCATGGCAGTCTGGTTCCACAAAACCGATGGTGTGAGTAATGAGGACATGATGCTAATTTGTCAAGCTTTGAGCGAACTGCACAAGGCAACGGATGAACTGAGCACTCGTTACCCCCTGCCTTTTCCTTTGCGAGTCGGTGTGGGTATTAACACTGGTTATGCAATGGTAGGAAATTCTGGTAGCAGCGATCGATCGGACTACACAGCCTTGGGAGATACTGTCAATGCTGCGTTTCGCTTGGAATCTTGCACGAAGGAACTGGGTAAAGACATCGCCGTAGGACAAACTACCTACAAATACCTGCGGGAATTGGGGGCAGAGAGCGCTTTCGATCGCCACGTCGTGGATTTGAAAGGTTACGACACTCCGACAGTGACTTACGGGAGTACCTATCGAGACTTGGACACTTTTTTGAAATCCATGGGCAAGAGTTAGCCAAGAATTCGGACTCCGCGCCCGTGCCCGATTTCTTGCGAAAACTGCATAAGCAAAATGGTAATCTCTACATAAATGCTGTGTATTAAATTGGGAGACATAACTTCATGAAACGATTAGGTCGTCTATTGGCAGTATTGGGCTTAGTGCTGGGCTGCTTCGCCTGGGCTGGGGACCAAAGCGCGATCGCGGCTTCTTTGAGCCGTCTGGTATTGCCATCATCATCGCTGATCGCCGTGGAAGCGCCGACGAGAACCAATCGCGCCGACGAAAAGCTGGCCACAGAATTTGGCAAAAAACTGGATTTGAACAACAGCGGTGTCCGATACTTTCGGGAATATCCAGGGCTGTATCCCACTTTAGCTCGACTAATTATTAAGAATGCTCCTTACGAAAAAGTTGAAGATGTACTCAAAATCTCCGACTTGACAGAAGCTCAGAAAAAGTTGTTGCAAGCTAACCTGGACAAATTTACAGTTACCGATGTTGAATCAGTCTTTATTGAAGGAGACAACAGATTGAACAATGGTCTCTACGACTAGAAAGCCAAAGTCACCCGCAAGGATTTTGGATTGAACGAAACTTTGGGATACAAACCCCGTCAGTCGCAAGACGGCTGAGTCATCAAGCAGAAGTCAGAATGCCAAAAGCTGAAAATAAAAAAAATCTTGAGGCTGATGACTTCTGCTTTCTACTTGATGTCCCACTTCACTAAAAAGCAAGTAGAAAGCAGCAATAATAAGCAATAATATCCCCTCAATCATGAGCATTATTTCATCAAAAATCAAGGGCTCAAAATGAGATTGTTTGAGTAAATTAACTCCGTTTTATTGATTGTTATTCCGGGATGCAACCGACCTAGGTAAGATCGAATTTTCCGGTGCGTCAGGTAGGTTTTTTGAACAATTTTTAGGGCTTAGGCAAAGTAGAGCACCTTAGCAATGGTGACAATTGCGTCCAGGACTGTAGGAGAACTCTCTCATAAACATTGCTATAGTTAAGTAAGAAGCTATACAAACTTTCATCCGCGCAGGCGGACTTGAAAAGTCTAACCACTGCGGAGTAATGACTGACAAATTTGACGTATTGGTTGTAGGTGCCGGGGCGGCCGGTCTGTACACGGCACTTTGCCTCCCAGAACACTTGCAGGTGGGTTTGATTAATAAAAACACTCTGCCTGTTTCTGCTAGCGATTGGGCCCAAGGAGGGATTGCTGCGGCGATCGCCCCGGAAGATTCTGCGGCACTCCACGTTCAGGATACACTCGTAGCTGGGGCTGGCCTTTGCGACTCGGAAGCGGTGAAATTTTTAGTAGCAGAAGCGCCTGAGTGTATTGATGCTTTGGTAAAAATGGGCGTTGCATTCGATCGCACCGGGACAGATTTAGCACTCACCCTAGAAGCAGCCCACTCCCGCCGCCGCGTACTCCACTCAGCAGACACCACCGGCAAAGCAGTGGTGAGTACCCTGACAGCAAAAGTATTGAGCCGCCAAAATATTCAACTGCTTTCTCCTGCATTTGCACTCAGTCTGTGGCTAGACGACACCGGGCGCTGTCAGGGGATTAGCGCCATTTGTGGCTCTACTGTCAAGTGGTTGCGGGCTCAGGCCGTGGTGCTAGCAACTGGGGGTGGCGGACAGGTATTTGCTCAAACCACCAATCCGTCAGTAAGTACCGGAGACGGGGTAGCAATTGCATGGCGCGCCGGAGCCCTGCTGCGAGATTTAGAATTTGTGCAGTTTCATCCTACAGCCTTGACTAAACCGGGCGCGCCTCGGTTTCTGATTAGCGAAGCGGTGCGGGGAGAAGGGGCTCACTTGGTCGATAGTAAAGGATATCGGTTTGCTTTTGACTATCACCCTTCGGGTGAACTCGCTCCTAGGGATGTTGTCAGTCGTGCTATTTTCCGCCACTTGCAGAAGACAGGGGAACCTCATGTTTGGCTGGATTTGCGCCCGATTGCGGTCGATCGACTGCGCTATCGGTTTCCGAATATCATTCAAGTATGTGCTGATTGGGGAATTGACCTGTTTTCCGAATCGGTGCCTGTCACCCCAGCCGCCCATTATTGGATGGGAGGGATTATCGCCGATAGGTTCAACGAAACTTCGATTCCGGGTTTGTACGCCGTGGGAGAAACTGCCAGCACGGGGGTACATGGTGCTAACCGATTGGCGAGTAATTCCCTGTTAGAATGTCTAGTTTTTGGCTCGCAAATGGCGCTGTTGAAGGTAGAAAGTATCAGCGACAAGGCTGTTGAGGATGAGGAAGATTCACCGGAAATTATCGCAAAATCGATTCATGTTTCTGACATTGAGGCGATCGAAAAGTTACGGATCGATCTGCCGAATTTAGTGTGGCAGAGTGCGGGAATTTGTCGCGGCCAAAGGGATTTGGAAAGTGCGATCGCTCAAGTGGAAATTTGGCGACAAGAATTTGCCTCTTTGTCTTTGAGTCAAACCCTTAATTATTTACAACATGGACAAATTCTCAATTTTTCCCCGGCTGATGCAGAAAACAGCGTAGTGTTACGAAATTGGGGAGAAGTTGGCAATTTATTGGATATTGGCTACTTAATTCTCAAAAGTGCTGCTTTCCGTACTGAAAGTAGAGGTGGTCACTACCGACTTGATTATCCCCTCAGTCACCCTGATTGGTGCAGGCACACTTTAATTCATGATTGCCATTGGTATAAATCTGGCCCTGTTTCCCAACCACAGGACAATTGACAGCGTTTCCGGTTGTATTGGAATGATTTAACCGCAGAGAACACAGAGGACACAGAGGGAGAGATGGGGAGCTGTTTAGCGGGTGCCCGTACCGTCACTTTTCGGGTTCCCATTCGGGTCTGGTTCGTATTGTGAGTAATTTTCAAACCTAAAGTTATTGGAAGTTGTCCAGGTCGATCGACCTGCTGTGAAGTTACCAGTCGAGTTGCAGACTTGTCCAGCAGTAAGCGCTGGTCTGTCCATATTCACTTGCAGACACGTAGCTAGCGTTGCCATGGTTGTGAGCCGAATCAAAGTACCCATAGTGTTTATTCCCGTTGATGCACTTCCCTGAAAACTATTATATCTAGTAAATTAAGTAAATTCACTGATGTCTTGACTTTTTTGTAAACGAACCTAGTAAAAATGCTGAAACCCTTTGAAATAAACGCTTGTTCAGTTATTTAAATTTTGTGTTGAATTGGGATTTTGGCAAATTTTAATATTACTTGAAATTAAGAATCAAAATTGTTGAATAAGTTTCACTATCATTAAAAATACATCAGGGGGTGTTGCACCAAGGGGGTGTACTACCACCGTAGAGGGTGTCATACATCGGGTAGCATCTTGTCAGTAGGGTTGAAGACTAAAATATTTTTTTAGACACTGCTTAACATTCAGAAATAAAACTTAAAGTGTCTTAACATAGGGGAATTGCATTGGGTGCATCCCGATTTTGCATAGGCGAAGCATGACCGCAGACAATTCATTAGTGATAACCAGAGATTTACAGCGGTCATGCTTCGCCCCTACGAATATATTTACAAAATTGAGATGCACCCAATTGCATTTCTCTTCCTTCTGATGGCCGATCGCCTACTTCAATCAAACTGATATTGATTTTTACCAAGTTTCTTAGCACGATACATTGCAGTATCAGCATTGTTCACCAACACATCTCGATCTTGAGTATCCACGGGATACAAACTAATACCAATACTTGTACTTACAGAAACTGTATGTTCTTCTAATATAAAAGGTTGCTGAATTGTGTCGCGTATTTTTTCAGCTACTGTTGCAGTTTCCTCGCGACCGGGAATTCCCGGCAAAATGACTGTGAACTCATCGCCACCCAATCTGCTGATAGTATCGCTGCCACGCAAGCAACGTTTGAGGCGATCGGCAACTGCTTTTAAAAGCAAATCGCCAATGTTGTGTCCGAGAGTGTCATTAATTAACTTAAATCCATCTAAATCTAAAAATAGTAAAGCTACCAATTCATTATTAATCAATGCTTTTTCTAGAGATTGATTCAATCGTTCATAGAAAAATTTACGGTTGGGCAAACCCGTGAGAGCATCATGATCTGCTTGGTGACTAAGTTCAGCATTTTTTTGCAGGAGTGCTTCTTCCAAGCGCTTGCGTTCAGTAATATCTCTGATAATTCCCACCAAAAATACATTGCCGGCGGCATCTTTATGGAGTGACCTTTTAGTAGCAGTGAGATGGGTGATGCCGTGAGTATCGGTAAATTTTTCTTCATTTTCTAGCTGTAAATTAGTGGTTAATACTAATTCGTCTTGTTCCCAAAATATATCTGCTTCGGATTTGGCAAATAAATCATAATCGGTTTGAGAAATAAGCTGCTCCAAAGCAGCACCAATAAATCGACAATAGGCCTGATTTAAAACCACCAGTCTGTGATTTTTATCTTTGACAAATATCGGATCGGGAATTGTATCCATTAAGGATTGTAAAAATTCTTTAGACCGTTTCAATTCTTCTTGCAAGTGAGCTAGATAACCGACAACTGCGACTCCGGAACCTAAAAGACTGAGGATTGGGGGAATTAATGGTAGCCACCAACCAGCTAAGAAAGCTAAGTATACAGTGGTAGTGAGAAAGGTGCTGATAGTCAATAAGCACCAAGCCGATCGACTAAGCGATCGCAACTTCCAGCTCACACTTGCTCCTACCCAAGACCATAGTAAAATCCATAGCCACTCCGCAGAGTCTGACCAAACATGAATACTCCCACGCCCATCAACGGATGCACTCAAAATTTGACTCAAGAAATGAGCCTGAAGTTCCACTCCCGATACTTCCTGGGGAGATGAGAACAAGCTGTGGCTGTAAGCAGTTTGATGAAAGTCTTTGAGGCTAGTTGCTGTTGAGCCGATCAAGACAACGCGCGATCGCACAAAATCGGCTGGTACTTTGTCAGAAAGCACGTCACTCATCGACACAGACTTAAAACTGCCTAATCGGCCGCGCAGGGAAGCCAAAATTTGATAACCGCGGCTATCCGATCGCACATAAGCACCATCATTTTGTTGAAAAGGCTGAAAAACCCCCTTACCTAACTGCAAGTATTTAGGATTCACGGAGGCTGGCTGAGGGGAAACCCCTTCGCAGTCGAGATAAAGCAAAGCCAATTTGAGTGCGAAACTTTGGCGAGTTTTGCCATCTCCAGGCCAAGCGTAAAGCAACATTCTACGCACCTTACTGTCAGCATCGATGACTACATTGTTGAAACCAACTCGATCGAACTTGTTCAGTAACGGAGGTGGCCGAACTCCCAAGCGCGTTTCGTCGGCCATCAACTCAATCCCGACTAAGTTAGGAATAGTTGTAAAAGTTTTGAGTAATTGGGGATTACCGGGTGCAGTTGGCAAATCTCGGTAGATGTCAAGACCGATCGCCCGCGGTTTACCAGCATTTAATTTTTGCAGCAATTGGGCCATCACACCATCAGAAATGGGGTAGCCGTACTTTTGCAAGTCACGTTCCCCAATTTCGACAATGACGATGCGATTGTCCGTTGCTTCTGCCGGGCGCCAGCGCATAAATTGGTCAAAAGCTGCCCATTCCCATACCTGCAAAAGTCCGCTACAGCGAACTAAGATGACCGTACTGGTGGCCACAGTTGCAGTAATCAATACCCGGCGTTCTTGGTAAAGCCATTTTTTGAGAATTGCCCGCATAGGTTCAGGTAGAAGCTCGATCGGAACAATCCAAAATTTTAATCCAAAATTGTTTGACCCATCCTATCCAAATGTAGATGTAAACACGGGGATTGCCCTTACGGTACTTTGAGAAAATTGCGCGGACCGCTGTAACCAGACAATTCTGCAAGTTGTTCTAAAGATTTAGTCCCAGAATAAAACTGACCTTTAATCTCCCAAGTAGGGAAACCTTTGACGTTAGCAGCAGCAGCTTGGCAAATTTCGGCGCGAGAATTTTCTCCTTTGGGATCGCATTCGACATAATCAATTAATTTTGCTGCTTCTCTGCCAAACAGCATTTTTTGATCGTAGCAGTGAGGACACCAGTAAGCACCGTATTCCTTTGCACCAAGTTGTGTCAGATGTCGGGCTAAAGCCATTTCCGCCGGTCCCGATGTGGTAGTGACCAGAGGAGCCGCTATACCCGGCTTATAGACCTTCACAGGAGGTGCTTTGACGCTGTTGTAAAGTCCCAATACAGAGATCGCACTCACCATGGCCACCACCATGCCTGTAAACACGAGTTGACCAATATCTTCCCACTCGCGGCCGACTAAGGTCAACACAAAGAGGGAGAGGGAAAACACCGCAGAACTGACACAATAAATGCACAGTTCCTGAATTTCAAAAGCCATCAAATACATCAAGTAACTGCTGAAAATTACCATCGCAGCACTGATGATGAATAGCCCTTGCCAGGTCCAATTTTCTAGTTGAGTGTGCAGTCCTTTATTGGTGTCAGGATTGACGGTTTTGGGAGCGTAGGCGAGGATTGCTATGCTCAGATAAGCTAAACAACCTAACAAACTTAAAGGCACTACGCCAAAGACTGTAGCGTAGGGACTGTTGAGAACTTTGTCGCAGCCGCTGGTGGGACAAACTACTGAGCCTGTGGTGAATTTAGCGATCGTCAGATAGGCGGTTTCTAGAACACCGATAACTGCGATCGCGGCCATCACAGTCCTAGACGAGCGATGAATCCAAGGGGTTGAACGTCGGCGAATCATTGTTCGATTTTGTAATGGATAATTGGCAATGGGTAATTGGGAATGGGGAATGGGGAATGGGGAATTGGTGCTTTTGTCACTGTGAATTCTGAGTTTTCAGTTATTGCCCGCTACCAATTACCCATCACCGATGACCTCATTCCCTATTACCCATGGCTAATTTTAGATTTTACTTTTGACTTTACCCAGTTCCGGCATCAGCCCGCCAGAGCCATTAGCCTCGCTCTGGTGCTCTTTGTGAGACAAGCTGCGGCGGGCTGCTTCTACAAACTGACTGACGCGAATCGGATCGATGGGATTATCGATGCGCCCGTTTCGTTTCAAGGAACTAGAGACGATGACGCCATCAGCAGCTTGCATGAGTGTGGAAATGTTTTCCCAGGAGGCACCGCTACCGATGAAAACTGGAATTCCGGCTGCTGCTAAAGTGGCCATTTCTAATTCTTCGAGATTAGGAGGGCTACCAGTCCTAGGCCCGGAGAGGATTACCGCGTCTGCTAAGGCGCGTCCGATCGTCTCTTGGATGGCTGTGGTCAAGTTAGGGCTACCAAGGGGTTGCCCGTGCTTGACTAACACGTCTGCTAATATTTTGACATCGCTACCCAATTCCCGTCGGTAGCGCAGTAGCTGGTGAGCTTGACCTTCGATTAAGCCTTGGTCTGTAGCCATCGTGCCGTTGAGGACGTTGACGCGGATGAATTGAGCTCCCGTACAGGAGGCGATGGCGATCGCGCTGTGGGCATCGTTTCGCAGCACATTGATGCCGATGGGCAATGTCACCAGATTGGTTAGTCTCTCGACGATCAGCGTCATGGCACTCACCACGGCTGGATCTACACTATTTTTGGCAAAAGGAGCATCGAAAAAGTTCTCGACTATGATACCGTTTGCGCCGCCAGAAGCCAGTGCTGTAGCCTCTTGTTCGGCTCTCCCGATAATTGCTTTGAGATTCCCACCCCAGCGGGGGGAAGTTGGTAGAGGCTGTAAATGTACGACACCGATTATGGGATTCGGCGTTTTGAATATTTGTTTTAAGTCCACGGGCTTTCCTGAAACCACCAAGTTGACGCTACGGCTGACGGCGGATTTTGACGGCATATTTTAGAATTCTATATCCACAAGGGCGATCGAATGACTCGAAATCTGGTTATATCTGTAGATCCGTCTGGCGATCGGCGGCTTTTGGTGGTCGATCGAGGTTAAAAATGTGAAAGTAGCTCTGATTATTTTGGCTGTCACCGCAGGATTGTTGTTAGGAATAGAAGTGCTGCTGCGGGTACTTCTGGGTTTTGGCAATGCTTTGATTTACATTCCCGATGCGGAGTGTGGCTATTTCCTCGCTCCCAACCAGAGGGTGCGTCGCTGGGGAAACCGGATTGAGATTAATGAGTATTCCATGCGTACAGGTGCCATCGCCCCACTGCCGGCTCCAGACACTCTGCGAGTTTTATTGTTAGGAGATTCTGTCGCTAACGGTGGCTGGTGGACCGATCGAACAGATACCATATCGGAAATCATCGCTCGGCAGTTGAGGCTGCAAATTTCCCCTCTCAGCACCAATGCACAATTACATTCAAAAGTCAACTATTATTGTAACTTTGAAGTTCTCAACTGTTCAGCCAATTCTTGGGGACCGAGGAATCAACTGGCTTACGCCAATCGTTTTGGTCTATTTGGGGCTTTGGTGGTGGTTTTGTTGCTGAATACGGACGATTTGTTTGCATCTGCTCCTTGCTCTGCCGTAGTGGGGCGCGATCCAGCTTACCCCGATCGTAAACCAGTGATGGCGATCGTCCAACTATTAAATCGCTACCTAATACCCACAGTACCTAGGGAAAAATTGACAACACCTGTAGCCCCAAATGAGGACAAAGTTGGCTGCAACTTAGAAGCTATTCGCCAAATCAAAACAGCAGCAAACCTTGCCAACATCAAGTTTGTACTAGCCTTGACACCAAAACGGCACGAATTAGGCGAGAGTGGTCCTCACGACTGGGAAGTCAAAGCTCGATCGCGTCTTGCCGAACTCGTCACCACCGAGAAAATTACTTACATCGATTTTCTGCCCATTTTCAATTGGGCGACGGAACTTACCAGTTTGTATCGAGACAGCATTCACCTAAGTCCTCAAGGAAATCAGCTAGTTAGCCAAACTATCTCTCGTCAAATAGTCGCTTTTTTTGACCATAAATCCTGAGCTAATTTTGACTAATAGCTTTAGATTCATCGGGTAAATCTCAAATTGAAAATCTCAAAACTCAAATCGACCGACATCGAATCCGGTTGCAAAAATACAGTTGAAAACCCCATTAACAAACAACAAACCCAAACTGTAGAAGCACCCGGAAACGACTCGATTTGTTTTGGCTCTAACTTATTTGCAAAGTAGACTCTAGCTCTTTCGGATACCAAGCTTGACCATCGAGCGCCATTTGCTCGATCGAACTTGCGAGCCGCAGAGCTTTCAGAGCTTGTTCTCCCCCGACAGAAGGCTGATTTCCACCCCGCACGCAATTAATAAAATGCTCCAATTCTGCATGGAGCGGTTCAATATTGCTGGTGTAAACTTTCTCAATCAACCCATCTTGACGGTAAAGCACCTGACCATAATCCGTCACATAATTGGCGGTTGTTTGTCGGTGAATCAAGATTTCGTTGTTGAGAAAATCGGCCTCTGTCAGAGAATTCTTACAATGAGCAACTATGGAACGGAGTTTGCGGTGCGTCACCTTACTAGCAGTCAGGGTAGCTACAATGCCGTTCGCAAAGTTTAAAGTAGCTGTTACATAGTCTAAATAACCAGAATTCGATGCTCTACTGCCGCTAGCGGTCAACTTCACCACTGGGGAAGATGCCAATTCCAACAGCAAGTCGATGTCGTGGATCATTAAATCCAAAACTACCGATACATCATTGGCCCGATCGGAATAGGGACTCATCCGGTGAGCTTCCAACGCCAGTAACTCCTCAGTTTTCAGCACTTTGCCGAGTTCCTGAAAAGCTGGATTGAAGCGCTCGATGTGCCCCACTTGCAAAATCCGGTGGGATTCCGCAGCCGCGTTGACCAAAGATTCAGCTTCAGTAATACTAGCCGCGATCGGCTTTTCAATTAAAACGTGAACACCCGCTTGGAGACAAGACATCCCCACAGGGTGGTGTAGGCGAGTTGGAACGGCGACGCAAACTGCATCTACGTGGGCGAGCAAATCTCGGTAGTCTTCAAAGAAGCGAACCCGGTATTTACTTGCTACATCAATTCCCCGCTCTACATTTATATCTGCAATACCCACGAGCTCGATATCTTTGAGCAGGCTCAAGACTCGCGTGTGATGTTGGCCCATATTGCCAACCCCAATCACCCCAATGCGAAGGGGTTCAGGTTGACCTCGGTGCCCGAAAACGTTTGCGTATCCTAATGACATCCTATCTAGCACTCCTGGATTCTCCTCCACCACAGGAATCAAGCCTTTTGGCTTCCCTCAGTTACTCACAGCCATCCAGATAGTACCACAGCAGATCTATTTGTGAAGAAATTCTAAGAGAAGGAAGAAGTCAGTTGACTGTTGGCAGTTGGCAGTCGGTAGTTGGCAGTTGGCAGTTGGCAGTTGGTAGTTGGCAGTTGACAGTTTCCCATGCCCCATGCCCCATGCCCCATGCCCCAAGTCAACAGTCAACAGTCAACAGTCAACAGTCATATCCCCGCCTCAGTCATAGCTTGAGTTAAGGCATCCAGAACTTCCAAACGGTGGGCCCACTCTTGCAAATAGTCGCGATCGAGATTAGCGCCTTGCAGCTTCAAGATCCCCAAAACGTCGCGCCACTGTTTTTCAGACCGACTATTTTTTGCCCAAAATAACTTTTGGACGATCGTATCTTCCGGGGATGCAACCCAAAAATTAGCTGTTCCTTCAACCTCTATCAATTGTCGGCGAGACATTTGAGACAGAGCAAAAGGAGTGTTGTCTGCGATATAGATATCTGCATTAGCTATGGTCTCAGTATGAGTTATATTGAGGAGCTGAGTCCGAGATTGTTTCAACTCTTCTACTGCCCCAGCCGGACAATAAAATCCAGCGTTTTCTAGCGTTGTTACTAACAAATCAATTTCTTGTCTGGGAATCTGAATTGCCAAATCTAAATCGCGAGTCGATCGAGCTTCTCCGTGAATAGAACTAGCAACACCTCCGCCAACATAGTAGGGGATATTAATTGATTCTAGGAGGGCGTGAAGTTGTTGAGCCAAAGCAATAGAGTCTTGAATCCACATCATTTCATCAGTCCCAATAGGTTGAAAGTCTGAATAAAACTTTTCCGCCAAGACTGCACGGCAAAAATGTTCTCTAATTTCAGCAATGGCTGCTTTTTTTAATCTCAATTTGATGCCGATCAGGGAAAGTTTTTTGACTGTGCGATCGAGGGTAGCTGCTTGTTCTAAGCGCTGTTTGAGAGACAACTGCCGCAGTTTGTCAAATAAATAGATATCGGCTTCAATACTATTATCAGATGCCTGGGGACGATAACCCCGTTTGACTTGAATCATCATTGGGAATTGGGCATGGGGCATGGGGCATGGGGCATAGTTTCTTTTTTTCCTTCTTCTTTCCATCCGTTACATCCGTTACATCCGTTACAAAATCCGTTGCCGAACTTCACTTTTCAGAAAATATGCGAGTTGCAAAATTTTGCGATCGATTTGGAGACAACGCCCTAGCTTTCAAAATCGCCGCCACCAAAAACGCATAGGACAAAACTCCCACCACCGCGAGAAAAAGTACGCTGGCGCTTCCCGACGCATTCCACAAAGCGTGAAGTGCCGCAGCGCTGAGATAGCCTACGCCCAAAATTTGCCAGCGCTTTTTAGGTTTAAGGGCACTCAAACCGATAAAATATCCCAGATAGCCACTGTAAGCCATGTGTCCGGCGACGGAGCCCAAAATTCGGGGAATTAGCAACTGTAAACCTACTAATTCTCCGGCATCTGGCCCTGCTTGTAGAGTGACATTTTGAATGATATTCGGAACATACTGTCCCAGAGTTTCTAATAGTGTAAAGCCAACTGCCGAGGCGCTTCCCAACAAAATTCCGTCTAAGGGTTCCCAAACACCGACGCGCTCCCGCCAGGGATTTCGCAACAAATTCCCCAGCACCATCGCTGCCAAAACTGGTAAAGCTTTCAGCAATTCTTCCATCAGACCTGCACCGAAAAACATTCGGATTAAGAAAGGAAAAAAACTTATTTGTTCGCCTTCGGCTGGTAGTCTTCCGGGCAAAATTTCTCTAAATACTACTATAAATCCAATCAATAAAGGGCTCAGTAAAATTAAGATAGTACCTAGGGCAGAACAAAATAATATCCACCAAGGCTTGTGTTTGCCACACAGTTGATATATGAAATAGTAAGCTGCACCGGAAAGATAAGCGGCCAGCAGAAAATTGAAAGCTGCTGAATTTCCCACTGCTACAAACATCGAAACTACAAAACCAACTGTAGCAATGCCGGGATATAAGTAAGCTTTTTGACTTAGTTGTTTTCCGGTGGAGGCGATGGGAAATAATTGAGTGAAAGTGAGATTTTCCTTTTCGCCACCGTTAGACAAGGTGGGATTTACTGTCGGGAATCGTGGCGAATTTTGGGTGTTTTGTAGGGTAGTTTCAAATATAAATTGAGGGCCGTCAATACCGAGACTGATGCGATCGCCTGTTTCTAAAGTTTGGCTGGCTTGTAGCCTTTGACCATTGACATAAGTACCGTTGGCGCTGTTGAGGTCGCAAATTTCCCAGGTCAGAATATTGCCTGTAGTGAGGGGACGGACTGTGGCGTGGCGGCGGGAAACCATGCCATAGGCCATCGATTCCAAGGCTATTTGACAACTGCGATCGCGTCCGATCGCCACTTCCATAATTTCAGAAAGTTGGTACTTGGATGCTGTCGCAGCCACAGCACCTTGAGCTGGCACTTGTCGCAGAAATCCCATCTTATTAGTTATTGGTTATTGGTCATTAGTTATTAGTTATTGGTTGGTTGTTATTAGTTATTAGTTATTGGTTATTGGTTATTCGTTATTGGTTATTCGTTATTGGTTATTCGTTTAACCAATAACTAATAACAACTGTCAACTGTCAACTATCAACTATCAACTATCAACTGTCAACTGTCAACTGTCAACTGTCAACTGTCAACTAACTAATCATAGATTTGCCCTAGCATCCCTAACTGCTGCATAAAAGAATAGTCCGGTGAGGGGTATGCTGAGGGCGAGAATGATTCCTGTGACTAAAGTGCCTAGTTGAGCTTCTCCCGAAGATAGCTCAAAGACTGACCCGACGGCGGCGATCGCAGCAATGCACGAAAGAGCCAAAAATAAACTACTTTTAGGAGTTCCTGCCATCATACCGATTTTACCGCCTTTGGTGAAAATTTATGCTTGACCAATTCTTCATTTAGTGCGAGTTTGTTTTCTACTCTGTCTACAAATAGCACTCCGTTGAGGTGATCCATTTCGTGCTGAATAGCCCTCGATAGTAATTCTGTCGCTTTCAGAGTTTGCGGGCGGCCGTATTCGTCGCGATAGGAGACTTCAATCATTTCTGGGCGCTTGACTTCTAAATAAACTCCCGGAATGCTTAAACAGCCTTCTTGGAAAGGGGAGACTTCGCCACTGGTATTTTTGATGGTGGGGTTGATCAAAACCAGTGGCGGTTTAGCTGGGTTATCCGGTTCGCAGTCGAGCACGATGACTTGTTTGTTGACTCCGACTTGAGGGGCTGCTAAACCGATGCCCTCAGCACTGTACATGGTTTGCAGCATTTCTCGGACTAGCTGCCGAATTTCTGCGTCAACGCTTTTGACTCGCTTTGCTGGCTGGCGCAGCACGCGATCGCCCAATGTGTGTATGGTTAGGGGCGGTTTTTCTAACTTTTTCTTTTCAACCAAAACCTGAGCTGTCATGGCATTCTTACTTAATATCTGGGCTAAATTGGAACCAATACTATGATATTTAATCTTAATCTAAATTAACGTACCTATGAGTGGAAACAAGCCAAACCTACGACCTGTGATTTCTCTGGGGCGATCGCCACTGTTGATAGCCGGAGAGTTCGCTGCTGCGATCGCGATTTTACTGGCTATTTTGATAATTCTACAGTTTTGGGCTGTTCTGCCCTCGCGCATTCCGATTCATTTCGGTTTTTATGGCCAGCCTGATGCTTGGGGCGACAAGGTGATGATTTGGTTACTACCGGCTGTGGCTGCGATGATATTTATCGTTTTGGCTGCGGTGTCTCCCTATCCCCATACTTTTAACTAACGCGAACGGGAAGTCCCGCACTCTATCCGTTTACAAGGATGAGTGACGGGATGAAAGCGCAGCCCGTAAATAAATTGAGCGACAGCGAATCAATATCATTCTATGTGTTAGAATAATCTGATCAGCATTAGATATTCTTGATAAATGTATCAAGCGTATAAGTACAGAATCTATCCCACAAGTGAGCAAGAAACCTTGCTTGCAAAGTCTTTTGGCTGTGCGCGATGGTTCTGGAACTACGCCTTGAATTTGTGTCAAGAAACCTACAAAAATACTGGTAAAGGACTGAGTAGGGGATACATACAAGGCTTGCTTCCTGCGCTCAAGAAAGAGTACGAATGGCTAAAAGAGCCATATTCTCAATGCTTGCAAGTTGTAGCTTTGAATCTATCAACTGCCTACAAAAACTTCTTTGATAAACGCGCCCTGTTGCCTAAGTTCAAATCAAAGCATGGTAGGCAGTCAATTAGTTATCCCCAAAACGTCAAGTTTGACGGAGACAAAATCAATCTACCTAAGATTGGCTTAGTTCACTGTCAGCGTCATCGTGATTTTGAAGGTGATGTCAAAACCGTAACGGTTTCTCGCAATCCAGACGGTAAATACTTTGTATCTGTCTTGGTTGACGATGGCAAAGCTAATCCTGAATTAATGCCAGTAGATAAAGCTATCGGTATTGATGTTGGGTTGACTCATTTTGCGATTACCAGTGACGGCTCTAAGTTTGATAATCCTAGATTTTTTATCAAACATCAACGCAACTTAAAGCGTAAACAGCAAAAGCTATCCAAGAAAAAGAAAGGTAGCCAAAATCGTAAAAAAGCCAGATTGGCAGTGGCAAAAGTTCACTCCAAAATTGCGAGATGTCGTGAAGATTTTCTGCACAAACTATCCCGCAAGATAGTAAACGAAAACCAAGTTATTGCAGTAGAAAACCTCAACATCAAGGGTATGGTCAAGAATCATAATTTAGCCAAAGCGATTAGCGATGTCGGCTGGGGTATGTTCTGCACAATGCTCAAGTACAAGGCTGAAAGTCAAGGAAGGCAATATATCGAAATTGATCGATGGTTCCCTAGCTCTAAGACTTGCCATGTTTGCTTAAATCGAGTTGATAATCAAGGTTGAGTATGGAGTTAGTGTTGGGGATGATGGTTTTGATATTGGGGACGGTTGGTGTTTATTTCCTAAAGGCTTATTTGGATCCTTAGGTGGGTGGTTTTTATAAATAATTTTGTGGAAAATCCAGCACTTAGATATTTTCTCAAAAACTCTGTTAATTAACAGCTAGGATGCCTATCTCACATATAGCCTTTCTCAATTAGGTGAGGTGAGCGTGTAATGGGTAACTTGTACGCTCGCGTAGTCGAAAATATGCTCAAACCGGATTTGTCAATGGTTCACTTCGCTCAATCTCAAAACTAAAATCGATATGCTATCTAGAATTGTCGGGCTTCGGTAAAATCAAGGTGAGCAGCCACAGTTAGAAGTTATCTCAACGCATGACACCAGAACCCAATCCTTCTCCATCCAACTCCCCTGAGTCGATCGCGACTTTAGAAAATCTTAATGGTGCTACCCCGTCAGTACCTGCTGGGGAAACCAATATCGTCCCTACTGCTGAACCGGAAAAACCGTTACCGCCACCTCCAACCCGTAAAATTATCTTGCCAGAGTATCCCAAACAAACGACTGGGGAAATGTCGGGTTCGGTGCTGATTTTGGGGTCGATCGCTGGGATGATTATCGGACTGGCGATCGATAATGTGTGGATTGGCTTGTTGGGTGCGATCGGAGCGATCGGGATTGCTCTGCGACTGATGTGGCCCAACTGGGGCAAAATCTGGATGCAAGTCATCCCCCCCACTTGGCGCACCCTAATCGTGGCTAGCTTTGGACTTTTGGCAGGAATCGCTGGCTTGCTGATGCTAAGCGGCTCTAACACTGAACCGGGAACCCGCAATATTCAAATTAACTGGGATGCTGTCGGAGCTCTGGGTGAGTTAATTGGCGCTTTGGGTCAAATTTTGATCGCAATTTTGGGTGTTTACGTGGCTTGGCGACAGTACGTGATTTCAAAAGATTTGACTATTCAGCAAAATCGAATTACTCAGCAGCAAACCATCGATGCTTATTTTCAAGGGGTTTCGGATTTGGCCCTGGATGAACAAGGATTTTTGGAAGATTGGCCGCAGGAAAGGGCGATCGCCGAAGGTCGCACTGCTGCGATTATGAGCAGTGTAGATGCCGAAGGTAAAGCTAAAATTCTCCGGTTTTTGTCGCAGTCAAGGTTGGTTACTCCTCTGAAGCGCGATCGACTCTTAGGCCGCCCCATTCTAGACGGTGATGGTGGCTACGCGGAAGACAGAGACCACGGTATCCGCGTCATCGATCTCAATGTCATGTTAGCAGGGGCCGACTTGGCGAACACTGATTTGCGGTGGACAGATTTAAGTGAAGCTAATCTCGTCCGGGCCAATCTCAGCAAGTGCGATTTAGTGAAAGCCAACCTCTCCCGCGCTGTGTTGTATGATGCCAATCTCACCCGCGCTGATATCAGGGGTACGACATTATTTTATGGTTCGGGCGAAAGCGCTTCCCCTCGCAGTCGGACTGAATTTCCTAACTACACCACGGGGGAATATACCGGGGCTGTGGTTGAACGTGCTGATTTCACTGGTGTCAAGCGAATGTCAGAGGAGCAACGTCAATACTGCTGCGCTTGGTGTGGCTCGAAATCGAGAGAGACTATTCCCGGTGGCTGCGAAGGTATTCCTAATAAACTAGGGCGTTGACGTCGGGATGGGGAATCGCCACGACTCTAAACGGACACAGAGGAAGAGTAAGACTACTCCGGTAGCTTCATCCGATGAAGTGTCAAGAATCACCGCTCGTTCACGACGGTGAGTATTTCAAATACTCCTCTCAAATCCGGTAGCACCGTCCTGTATTCATCTTTCTTCTTCTCCTCTGTGCCCTCTGCGCTCTCTGCGGTTAAATCATTCCGATCCAACCGTAAACGATATCACCGCTAACCTGGAGTACCAGGTATAGCGGGTGCACAAAAAAACACGGAAAAATTCCGATCATGTGACATATCTGGATGGAAAGTTTAAATTTTTGAAACAGGATTGAGCCACAGCAAAACAGTCTTTTTTAATTGATTTAATTCCCGATACACTTCTTGTTTCACCCACTGTCCGATCGCATCGAAGGGTGTAAAAATTTGACCCATCGGCCAGCTAACATCTTGACCCAAGGGTGTTTGATGGTTGCCGGCCAGGATCTGAACAGTAATCATGTCGGAATATTTCACTTTTAGCAAGTCTGTTAACAGCAAAGTTTGGTCGATGTTGTCATCCTTAAATTTAATTAACAGATTGCGCCGAATTTGATAGTTATCTTTCACCAAGCGATTGGTATCCTGGGGAGAAGGAGTAAATTCGACGTTAAAGACAGGGGAAATTTGCTCGACGATCGGGATTGCTTCAGAAGCTGCATAATTGTTGAAAGAGATCAGAATATTGCCTGACCTTTCTACGTCAAAGACAGCACCAATCAGCAGATGGAGTTTGCACCCCATGCTGTGTCCCATTCCGTAGATGGGGAGATATCGCGATCGCAGCAACTTCATCGCCTGCAATCGTCCCAGAGCATTTTCAAATTTATTGAGGACATCACGGGCGATCGCAATATGATCCAAAGTATTGACAAAAGGTGTCGCTACTACAACATATCCTTGATTTCCCAAGGCCTCCAATAGCCAGCGATAGGTCAAGTGTGGTGCTGTCGCCACAAAGGCACCACCGAGAAAATGTACGATCGCGATCGGTCTAGTTGAAGGAATCAATACCCAATTCCCAGAAATTTCCTGCCAGTCCATAAATTCAATCAACTAGGGAGTGTCAAACCTTTCTTCATGATACTTCATCCATTTCAACTTATTTAAACTAGCTTGAGGATTGAGAACTGTAGTAGCAATCCCGTAAACAAGAGTCTGCAAAAACTCCCGGTTCAACCAACTTTGTCCTAGCTTTCTCATGTAGTGCAGTGCCAAAAATTGTCTAAATTTGTTGAGCTTTTGCCAAAGTGGCAAATTCTGAAAACATAACTGTTCGTAATGACTTAAAGATAACTCCGGCTCTCCCCGCAGACGTCGCCGTTGATTTTCCTTGATACAATCAGAAGCTATGCGTTTTTTCAACCAGTGCTTATCTGTGAGAGAATTCCCTCTAATCCGGTAATTGCCCAAAGGCTGTTTCGTCGCCAACAAGCCGTACTTGTGAGAAATTCTGGTAAATAACTCTGTATCTTCCCCTACCAACCAATCTTCAGCGAAGCCACCTTCTTTGAGGAGAATTTCTCGCTCAATTACCACAGAAGACGGAAAAACCCAAGGACTATCCCCTGTCAACTTAATCCCCTGCATTTCGGCTTTAGTTGTAGGATAGGTAGGAATATAACTCAACTTGTTACCACTTTTATCTAAGTACCGCAAAGCGTGAGCAACAGCTTTAACTTCTGAATGTTCTGCCAGCATTTGCAAACAAAATTCCAGCTTGTTTGGTTCCCAAGTATCGTCGCTGTCGAGAAACGCTACATACTCACCTGTGGCGCGCTCGATCATTAAATTTCTCGACTTAGAAACCCCATAATTTTCGGGATTTACAAATAACTGAATTCGCGGATTAGACTCCGCAAGTTGAGCTGCTATTTTCCTAGTATCATCAGTAGAGCAGTCATCAACAATTAAGATTTCTAGATGCTGGTGGCTGCCATTGAGTGCGGAAGAAACTGCCGCCACCAGGGTTTCGGCTGCATTGAAGGCAGGAATGATGACACTGACTTTTGTGCTGTTCATAAATAGACTATTACAGTAGCTCAGGTGTGATGGAGATTTGATAAGCAGGAGCTTAGAGCGATAAGCTGTTGGTATTTTAAATCATCTACTTGAGGTATATGGTGGGCAGTGATATTTTTGATAATCAACATTAGATTTATGTCTGAAGGAGGATGTCATGTAATTTAGAATTAAACAAGTTTAGTCTTCTGTCAACCATGTTTTTAAGTTTATCTAAAAAAGTACCAATTTATACTTTATTTCTAACAGTTATGGTATGTGGTTGCCAGCAGCAGCTACAGCAACCACCCAAGTTTCAGCAACAGCATAGCAAACAAGGCATAGCAGTGTCTGCTCACCCCCTGGCCAGCGATGCGGGGCTGTGGGTGCTGCAACAGGGAGGCAATGCAGTGGATGCAGCCGTGGCTACGGCTTTGGCAATTTCGGTGGTGGAGCCTTTTGCGGCGGGTATCGGCGGTGGGGGTTTTTTGCTGCTGCGACGGGCCCAAGCAGGGACTGTGCAAGCCTTGGATTTTCGGGAACGGGCTCCCAAAGGGGCGACGCGGGATATGTATTTGGACAAGCAAGGAAAAGTGCGTCCCAGAGCAAGTCTAGATGGGCATTTGGCCGCGGGGATTCCTGGTACTGTGGGGGGACTTTATACGGTGCACCGCGAGTACGGGAAGTTGCCTTGGGCTACTTTGGTGGCACCGGCGATTGCCTTGGCAGAAAATGGTTTTCCGGTGAGTTCGCGGTTTACCCAGGCTGTGAAGTTGCGACAGAATGCGATTAACAACAACCAGGCGGCACGGGAAGTTTTTACCCGCAGTGGTGTTTTATACCAACCAGGGGAACTGCTGGTGCAGCGGGATTTGGGGCGGACTTTACGCCAGATTGCGACAGAGCCGCAAAGTTTTTATCGAGGGAAAATTGCTAGGGCGATCGCCTCTGACATGGCGAAAAACGGTGGGTTGATTACTCTCGAAGACCTGAAAAACTATACACCGATTTGGCGCAATCCAGTTTGTGGCAACTTTCGGACTTACCGAATTTGCGCAATGTCGCCTCCTGCTTCCGGTGGCGTTCATTTGCTGCAAATTTTGAATATGATTGGCGATACAGATTTAAAGACTATGGGAAGGAAAAATCCAGATACTTTGCACTTGTTGGCCGAATCAATGAAGATTGCTTATGCCGATCGAGCTGAGTATTTGGGCGATCCAGATTTTGTGAGTGTCCCCGTCAAAGCTCTGACTAGCAAAAATTATGGCAGATGGAGGCGATCGCAAATCCAGAGTCAAGCCAAACCTTCGAGGGAAGTAAAAGCTGTGGATGCTCAAACTTTGAGTCGCTTGGTGTCGGAGTCGCCGGAGACTACGCACCTAACGGTAGTTGACACAGAGCGCAATGTGGTCAGTTTGACGTTTACTGTGAATGGTGGTTTTGGGGCTGGGGCTGTGGCTGCGGGTACAGGAATTTTGCTCAACAATGAGATGGACGATTTTGCTGCGGCACCGGGAGTGCCGAATTTGTTTGGTTTGGTGGGTGGGGATGCAAATGCGATCGCCAGCGGCAAAACTCCTTTATCCAGCATGACGCCGGTGATTGTGACAGAAAATGGCAAATTTCGCCTCGCGGTGGGGTCTCCCGGAGGTAGTACGATTATTACCACTGTGCTGCAAATTTTACTTAATGTGTTGGTTTACGACATGAATGTCGGTGAGGCTGTATCCGCACCGAGGATTCACCATCAGTGGCTGCCCGATCGCCTAATGCTGGAACGGGGAGGTTTTGATGGTGCGACGCTGGATCAGTTGCGACGGCGGGGACACCAGATTCAGCAACGGGAAAGTTGGGGAAATGCTAATGCGATCGTCGTAACACCCGATGATTGGTTGGAGGGGGCGGCCGATCCACGCTCTGAGGGAGTAGCAAGGGGTTTTTGACCAAGCCCGCCCTCTATGGGATTTGATTTTCCAGCCATCGAATAGGATAATCATGTCTGATTTTTGCTTCTGACTTGTGGCTGCTGCGATCGCGTCACAGCCCATAATTACCGAGTTTAAATCTCTAAATGTTTCAGTATAAATACTTAGAATTAAAGAGTTGATAAAGGTAATATATATTACCTATATTTAATGCCATGATCTAATTGTAGATTGAATTTATACCTGTGATTTTAGCAAAAAAAATATGCTCAGCCCTCATAAAATTGCTGCCTTAACTGCTACCTTCACCGCTGCTGCTTTCAGCTTGTTGACCGCACCCGCGATGGCATTTTCTGTAGGTGCAACCAATAATACCGAAACTTTAAAAAACCAGTTGTTAGGAACTCAGACAGCGGGATTGAGTAATTTCTCTGTGTCAGTGACTGGAAATAGTGCTGCTTTTGGTACTTTTAGCAATGACCCCTTCGGTTTGCACTCAGGTGTTGTTCTCAGCACTGGTAGAGTAGCTGACATAGCCGGCAGGAATAACAAAGATAATCTCTTCTTCAATGGCACTGATTTAAACACTGACTTTGGGCCCAAGGGTGAAGCTGGAGATTTAACTCAGCTCAACCTCAGTTTTTTTGCTGACTCTACCGCGGAAAAGTTGTTCTTTGAATATGTATTTGGTTCCGAGGAGTTTCCTGAGTTTGGTGGTTCTCCATTTAATGACGATTTTGAACTACTGTTGAATGGCAATAATTTGGCCAAGTTGAGCGATGGCAAAGCTGTTACCATTAATAATCTGGTTCCCGATCCAAATAATCGCTCTCAAGATCACTCCGACTATATCAATAATCCAGTCGTGACAGGCCTGGCTGCTAATATTATTAAGCTGGATGGCTTTACTAAAGTTTTAGGTTTTGAGGGTTTGCTCAATAAAAATCAGACGAATGTTCTCAGCATCCGCATTAAAGATGTGGGGGATGGTAATTTAGATTCTGCTGTATTTATTAAAGGCGGTTCTTTGGGCACCCAAAAAGCCGAACCGGTTCCCGAACCTATGACTCTGGGCGGTTTGATAGCCGGAGTTGCGATGCTGGCTACAGGCAGAAAATTTCGCGCTAAACTCTAGGAATCTCCTGTACGAGCATGGGGAATCGGGCCTAGGGCCTAGGGCATTAGTCCTGATGCCACCACCTGCAACCCAAAAATTACAAATAACAAATAACATATAACTAATCAACAGTGATTAACTGTGAACAGTACCATCGGGTAAGATAGTTCCCGATAATCTGGCTCCGGTAAGTTTTACCATTACTCGATCGCCATAACCGATTTTAGCTCCTGTTAAATCTGCACCACTCAAGTCAGCGCCACTCAAATCAGCTCCGATTAAGTTAGTTTCTCTCAAGTTGGCATTGATTAAACAAGCTCCTAATAGGTTAGCTCTGAACAAATTGGCTTTATGCAAATTTGCGCCTGTGAGGTTAACGTTATGTAGAAAAGCATCGCTTAAGTCGGCTTGACTCAAGTTAGCATTGCTCAAGTTTCTGCCGGCAAAATCCTTTTCTTTTAAGGAAGCTCCTTTGAAGTTGGAACCGCTCAAATCGGGACTTTGTGGGGTAGCGGGGCGGTAAGATGAAGATGAGGATGAGGATGAGGATGATTGGTAACGGGGGGTAGTTGAATAGGGCCCTGAAGGATTTGCAGAAGAGTTTCCAGCATATTTTCCACGATAAGCCTCTGAAGCATAACGGGTTTCTTTTGAGCTTGCCGGTGGTGGCTGAGTATTTTGGTATGGAGAGTTTTGGTATGGAGAGTTTCGGTACTGAGAGCTTTGGTACTGAGAGCTTTGGTGCTGGGTGCTTCTGTGCTGGGTGTTTTGGTGGTGCTGGGTGTTTTGGTGGTGCTGGGTGTTTTGGTGGTGCTGGGTGTTTTTGTGTTGACTATGTTGATTCTGATCCCTGGGTTGAATCGATCGCAATTTTTCGCGAGCTTGATTAATTTCCTTAATCTTTGCTTCAGCTTTTTCTAGCAATCTGGGCCGATCTTTGGGAATGCGATCGGGGTGCCAAATGAACGCTAAATCCTTGTAGGCTTGGGTAATTTCTTCAGGAGTTGCTCCCGGCAATATTTCCAGCACTCTATAGTATTGGTCGAGGTCGTTCATGTTACCACCTTTCGCTTTCAGAAATTAGTAATTAAAAACTAAGATCGGAGTAAAGGCTGCTCTCAAAGCTGGCTTCCCCGATCGTACATTGGATGAACATTAGCTCAGTTATGCCACTGCTGGCAAAAAATCCCGGATTCGCTGCAAATATGTTGTGGCATCTTCCAGCATCGGAAAGTGAGATGTATTTGGGATTATAACAAATTCTACTTTGTCGCTGAGGGAAGCGGCTCGTTTGCCCATGATTGCCGGAATAATTTGATCGAATTCTCCAGCTACCAGCAGTGTGGGAACACTTAGGCGCGCAAATTCTTGGGGCATTTCCTCCGCAGCTTTTTTGCTGACTGCTGTCACCATTGTACCTATAGCCGCTTCCTCATCTGCCATTAAGAAATCCTTTAGAAATGCCAAACTGACCTCTGTCGGCAGGGAGCGGTGCAAAAACCGTGCCATAAATAGGCGATCGACAAACGGAATAGAAGCCAACCAAGGTGGCCGGAATTTAACCACATAGCCACCGAATTTGTGAAAAGTTGTAAAGGCTTTTTCCTCGTATTCAAAAATGCCACTGCAAGTCAGAATCGCTTTTTCTACTTTTTCGGGATAAAGGTTAAGGAATAAAGTAGCAATTGATGCACCTGTGGAATGAGCATTTAGATAGACGCGACTTAAATTCAAAGCTGCTAGTAATTCGGCTAAGTCATGGGCATAGGTTTCGAGTTCGTAGCTAGACTCAGGAGGATTTTTTGGCAGTGGAGAACGTCCAAAACCTCTCATATCATAAAGCAGACAATCAAACTCACCAGCAATAGCGCGCGCGGTACTTTCCCAGTAGCGAGCCGAGCCTGCCCATCCGTGCAAAAATACCATCACAGGTTTGCCGCTGGGTTGGGCGCTTCCGTCTGCTGTTATCCACTCGTAATAGTGTTCTACACCGCCAATTGAAATAAAAGCCATGATCTCGATGTTAGATGTTAGATATTAGATTTTAACTCATAACTGGTTCCCAGGCTCTGCCTGGGAAACAATATCTAGAGGCTCTGCGTGGTTGCCGAAAATCTGAAAAAACTGCCTCGTTTCCGAACAAAAATTGGAGGCAGAGCCGACCGATCGGCGTTTCCAGGCTCTGCCTGGAAACGAGTAAAACTGCCTGGTTTCCGAACAAAAATGGAGGCAGAGCCGACCGATCGGCGTTTCCAGGCTCTGCCTGGAAACGAGTGGAAAGAAATCATAAGTCTTAAGCAGCGGATGCAGCTAGCCAAAATAAGCCATCTACTAAAAGCGTGCTCAAAACTGCTCCACTGAATGCCCGCCAGTGCAAAGTGCGATCGCGCAAACTCACCAAACCCACACTTAAAAGCACAGCAATTAAAACCAGAGCCCAACCTATGCCCCAAGGAGTTTCAATTTGTCCGATCGCACTTTGAAAAATCGGCATCGCCAATTCCGGTTCCGCGTGCATGACTTGCCGCCAGTAAGGCATCAAACCGGTTAAGTAAAAATATAAATCAGTAATAGCAGTGCCAAATAGCGAACCTAAATAAAAATATGCTCCCACTTTTCCCCAAGATTTGCCCAAGCACCAAATCGCAAACGGCAAGCCAATTGCTTCTATAGGTAGATGTAAAATTGGTTCCCACCTAAACCAGCCCCAATAGATCGAGCCTGCCAGCCAACATCCGGCAAATCCCAACAATAAGTCTCCCCAAAGTTGGGTTTTTGGGCGAAAAATAAAAATCAAACTAAGTACGAACCACGGGATGGTTGAGAGCAAACTGATGGTTGGATACAAACGCACTAATGGTGCTTGGACAAAAACTGGAATTGATACTAAAAAAGCTGAGGCACCAAATATCAACCACTGCTGGAGGCTGTTTTTTCTGTCTGAAGAAGATACAGAATTTTCGAGGGCGGTGAGATTGAAAATAGGCGCGATCGCTGAGGATAATAAATTAAAGTTAAACAACTGATTGGACTCCGTAACGTTTCAATAAGTGGACTAAAAATGTTGCTGCGGTGGCGGGTTTAAAAGTTTCGCTACCCTCGGCTGTGTGACTGGTTTGCCAGCCTAGGGCGGTTTGGGGTTGGCCCCACAAATCTAAATGGGGGATGGGTGGATCGGCATAAAAACTATCTCCACCGCCACCGAGAATAGCCGAACTCCAGTGTGTAAAGCGATCGTGGCTGATGCGGTGGATGGGAAAAGTGCCCCCCAGGGGTACTCCCCAACCGTCTACAGCAATGAAGGCAGCGACTTTGCCACCGATTTGTTGCCACATCCACGCCCCCCCGATCGCCCCAACTACCCCAGCCGAAAAGCTGACAAATACTAGACTTTCTCCAGCTAACTCCTCCCTGCACAAAAAGTGGAATATGTCAATAGCCGAGAAAGGTGGATGTTTATGAGCCGGAAAAATCTTGACAGGGTAGAATGTTTGGGTATTTTGCCTGGGTTGTGCATCTCGCCAAACCTCTGAAATTCCCGCCAGGAAAGCATCAGTCAGTTTTGGGTCGTGAATTCCGGGGCAAATTACCAGTCTCATCTTGCTTCAAGAAAATTAATTATGAGCTTAACATAACTTTACTTTATTGTATAGCTTAATTAATTATATGCCATGCAGGGGGATAGGATGTTAAACTGATAACAGAGTTTTGTTTGAAGGGTATCCCCCCAAAATAAACGCTGGGAACGCTCCGAGACACCGAAAGCAGAGGCAAAGTCAGGAAGTCTTAAGAAAACATAAAACTTAACGATCCTTCAGACCCTGCGGCGTATTCTCTTACCTTTCCCATCAGATTCCGATCCCCCCCAGCCCCCCTTAAGAAGGGGGGAGAAAGAGTCTCAAAGTCCCCCTTCTTAAGGGGGATTTAGGGGGATCTCCGGGGAGTCTAAAAACCGGGTTTCTGTTCGCAATTATTATTCATCCTTTCTGCGACGATCAAAATCATTCTAATTGAGGAATACAAAGTGGTTGCTTCTCCCGAAAAAATTGAGTTCAAAACATCTGCTGCACCGGCAAACAGCGATCGCGTAGCTGTCTTGCTGATGGGTTACGGCGAAGTTGAAAGCTACGATGATTTTGCCAACTACAACGAGCAAGCTTTAAACTTACTTACGGCAAAGTTTGCACCGGTACCGACTTGGATCTATCCACCGCTGGCGAAGATTTTAGCGATTTTCGACTTGCACGAGTGGAGTCATCAACACGGTCAATTCGTGTCGCCGCACAATGCAATTTTTGAACAGCAGCGCGCTGGGATCGAAAAGAATTTGCAGGAAAAATGGGGCGACAAAGTAAAAGTGTTCAAAGCTTTTAACTTTTGCGCGCCCTTTTTGCCGGAACAAGTAATTCCGCAAATTAAGGCTGAAGGATTTGATAAAATTCTGATTTATCCGCTGTTGGTTGTTGATTCTGTTTTCACCAGTGGGATTGCGGTGGAACAGGTAAACAATGCTTTAGCACAAACCTTTGATGGTAAAGAACATTGGGTAACAGGACAGCGTTACATTCCTTCTTTTTACGATGAACCTGCTTACATTCAGCTAATGGCAGATTTGGTGGAAGAGGAAATTAAGAATGATTTAGCAGTAGCACATTTGCCTTCTCAGATTGGAATTGTGCTGATGAAT
>NZ_JAHRFC010000035.1:0-61767 GCF_020883015.1 Microcoleus sp. CAWBG640 | reverse complement strand
CAAAGGTACAGTTAAAGTAACTCCCCAATTTTTTTTATGAATTATCAAAATAATTTCAACTGGCAGCAAGCATTCGGAGAACTAAAAGCTAGACTAGATCGATCGCCGCTAATCAAAATTAATTTAGACAACTACCCCGCCGTCGAAACCTTCTACAATCAGTTTCTCCATAGGTTTCAAAGCCTCCCCAAACCAGGTCAAGTAGCAGTCTTTGGCGTGGGGGCGATAATTCTCCTGACAGTCTTCAATACAGTTGTACAGCTAATTTCTGCCCTGATGACCCTTGCCCTTCTGGGAGTGCTAATCTACATAGCGTATAAATTGACAATTACTCCAGATTCCTCAAATACTAACGACAATTAATAGGAAATTTTGAATATGGCTAGCCCCACCGCCCCCAGTGGCATTAATCAACCCGATCCGTCTTGGCCCTCACAATCCAAGCAAATGCCACTGCTGGTGCGCAGGTGTGGCGCTTGGGTAGTTGAAATTTCCTTAGTCGCAGCTAGTGCCCTAGTTCCCTTCAGTATCGGGGCCTTGGTGAATCGGGATGCTCAAACAGTACCACTCAACTCCTCAATAGCAGCAGCATCTGAGACAGTTTCCCGTACTTTAGGGATACCTGTGCGCGATCGCAACCCCAGAGTCGCACCCCTGACTAATCTATTCTGGTCCGCGGCACTGATGGCACCAGCGGTTCTGGCAGCTTGGGAACTGTTTTTACTCGCCAGAACCGGTCAAACTCTGCCTAAACGCTGGTTTGGGGTGAAAGTTGTCACAGCATCCGGTACTCCTCCGGGTTTGGTGCGAGTCCTGATTCGGGAAAGTTTGGGACGCTGGGGTGTGCCTCTGGGTGTCGCTTACGGCCTGTGGCGCTTGAGCGGTGCTTTTCCAGATTTGATCATTTTAGGGGGGCTCAGCGGCTTGGGAATGCTGGTAGATGGGGCTTTTGCTTTTCGCCACCAGGGCAAAACAGGACACGATCGCCTCGCGAATACTTTGGTTGTCAATGCTCGATCGAACCAATTATCTATCACTACGGTGAAGAGTGAAGATTGGACAGAGGAAGATGCCCAGATTGCCGCTTTGGTCTTGACTCCCGAAACACAGACCACAGAAAATGACAGTTTGTGGCAATGGATTCGTCAACATCCGGGGGCGACTTTAGTGATTGCCACAATTGGTACTTCGGGATTGATTTTCACTCTGTTTATTGGCACTCAAGTCTACATTCAAAGTCAAGCAAATTTACGAGATTCTCGGCAGCGAAACGACGAAGTATTTTTAGCTTTAGTTAATAAATTATCTCCCAATTCTGGTAACGGGACCGCAGGGCGGCGATCGGCAATTTTAGCCTTGGGAACAGTGGAAGACTCCCGCGCCGTACCGCTGCTAACCGATTTACTAGCTCAAGAAGACAATCGCACTATGCTAGATGCGATCCAGCAAGCTTTAGTCAGTACCGGACCTTCATCTTTGCCTTACTTGCAGCGGTTAAACCAAGCTTTTAGCAACGACCTCGATTCCCTGCGCTACGGCGGTAAGACCCAGGAACGGGAGTTAGCCGCAGTTCGCCAGCGCACAGTACAAAGGGCGATCGGCAAAATTCTCACAGTGTATAGCAGCCAGCTCAACGGCGCAGATTTGAGTCGCACTGATTTAGGGCAAAGTGCGGCCGGTCCTGCTCAATTTACATTAGTATTAGACAAAGTTGACTTGTCTGGAATTAAGCTAAAAAATGCTAGTTTAACCAATGCCAGCTTGCAGGGAACTCGCTTCTATGGCACAGGAGAAGACAGGCGACCAGGTACATTTGACGATTGGATTTCTGACTTGAGCGGAGCCAATTTTGAAGGGGCAAATTTGACCGGAGCATTTTTGAATAGTGCTGTAATGAATCGCACTAGCTTTGTGCGCGCTGTCTTGAACAAAGCTAATTTTTCCAACGGCAATTTGAATTTAGCTAATTTTAGTAGTGCTATTTTAATCGGGGCAAATTTGCAGCAAGCTATCTTAAAAGATGCTAGTTTTACGGGTGCAGATATCGGGAGTGCCAATTTGTCTGGAGCAAATTTATCTGGTGCGCGTTTGGGGAAGGTTAAGGCTCAAGGCGCTCAATTGCCATTGACAAATTTGGAGAAATCAGAATGGCAAGGTGCTAATTTATCTGGTGCAGATTTGAACGGTGCGAACTTGCAAAAAGCTGATTTGAGTTCCACTAAACTCGCAAACGCCAATTTAAAAGATACAAGATTGCAAGATGCTAACTTGCGGAATGCGGACGTGAGTTTGGCTGATTTTAGGGGCGCGAATGTAGCCGGAGCGAATTTTAAAGGTGCGGTGTTTATAGGGAAAGATACTTCCGATCAATTTATTCAAAGTCCTGCGGGTGCTAAATCTGGTAGATTGCAAGGAGTTGATTTTACTGATGCTAAGAATTTAGAGCAAAGTCAAATTGCTTATATTTGTTTGCAGGGTGGCCTTCATCCGAAATGCCCGCAGAAATAACAAAATAGAGTTGTAGGGGCAATCCCCCCGTGGTTGCCCCCGCTTATGCTGGGGTAGGCACAGGGGCACTACCCCTACACATCCTCATGAATGATATCGTTTCCGGCTGCATCGGAATGATTTAACCACAGAGAACGCAGAGAACACAGAGGGAGATAAGAGAGATGAATAATTCCGATGTTACCGGATTTGATATGATTTAGGATTGCTATAAAACCCCAACTTCTTGAAGAAGTCGGGGTTCTAAGAACGAGATTTTGCAATTAATTGAGATTATCAGGATCGACTCCCAACTCTCGCAATCGTTGAGCTAATTGTTCGGAACGTTGAGCTAATTGTTCAGCACGCTGAGCTTCCTGTTGGGCACGCTGTGATTCCTGTTGGGCACGCTGGGATTCCTGTTGGGCACGCTGAGCTTCCTGTTGGGCACGTTGTGATTCCTGTTGGAGACGCTGCGCTGATTGTTTCACTTGTTCTTCAGGTGTCAGATAGCGTGTGCCATCGGCATCATACCAATACAACCACTCTCTTGTCACCCCAGAATAGTTTCCCCTTTCACAACCAATTCCCAGACCTATTTCTGGCATCCAAACAGGGTTTCCTGGCTGTAACTCGTACTTCCCATTGACTAACTTGTGTACTTCCAAATGAGGTTTACGACGGCGGCGGGAAGAATAAATGACGTAATAAAGTACGCCTAAATCTTGATAAATTTCTAATTTTGTGCTGTATTCCTTGCGATAAGTTGGGGAAACAACTTCTAGCACGAAAAGTGGCATGACATTTTCATCCCACAGCACGTAACTGGGACGCAATTCTTCGTCGTAAAACCTTTCTACTCCTAAACTTAAGAAAGCATCTGGGACAATGGCTGGTTCGTCTGGGTGATGATAAATACCCATATCTATGCCAAATAACCAGTCCATCCGTTCTGACCAAAGTATCAGCAAGATTGCTTTTAGTAACCCTGGTATTAGTTCTTGCAGTTCGTTATCCACAGGTGTTTCGTCCGAGTCTGGTAGTTCGTCGGCTGAGGGCAAGTTCCTCGGCAAGTTGTACTTTAACATTGCGGCTTTCCTCAAAACTTACTATGATTATAGCTTTGATTTGTTGGGCGATAATATTTATTGAACGAACCGCGAAGACGCGAAGGACGCGAAGGAAGAAAGGAGAAGAGAAGATGATAGGTTATTTTGACTTGGTTCATCTGAAATAATTTTTGTAAAATATCGGCCCAGATTTGCGCGATCGACTATACTCAATCTAACAAGTCGGTTCTAATGGGGAGCAGCCATTGGAGGTAATGGGGAAAGTTTGGTGGAAGTCCAACGCTGTCCCGCAACTGTAATGAAAGCCCTGTTGCTTTTTGAGTCAGGATGCCCGCCGATGCGTTGGTTTAATTAGTCTCATCTGCGAGGTACTTGATGAAGGCGCGAAGTCGCAAAATTGTCAGTCTGGGATTGATGGCTGGCTTGAGTTGTTATCTGGTTTTGGGTTCGGCGACACCGGCCGCTGCTATGCACATTTCGGAAGGTTTTTTGCCTGTGCAATGGGCTGTTTTTTGGTGGATTGTGGCGTTGCCTTTTTTTGTGGTAGGTTTGCGTGCGATCGCCCGAATTACCAAAGAACACCCGGAACTTAAACTATTATTAGCTTTATCTGGCGCGTTTACTTTTGTGCTTTCTGCTTTGAAGATTCCTTCGGTAACGGGGAGTTGTTCTCACCCAACGGGTACGGGTTTGGGTGCGATTTTGTTTGGTCCTTCGGTGATGGCGGTACTCGGTGCTTTAGTGCTACTTTTTCAGGCGGTTTTGTTGGCTCACGGCGGGCTGACAACGCTGGGAGCTAATATGTTTTCGATGGCGATTGTGGGGCCGTTCGCTGCGTATTTTATCTATCAGTTGCTGATGGGAACTGGTAGGCAACGGGTGGCAATTTTTTGTGCCGCAGCTTTGGCTGATTTGCTGACTTATGTGGTGACTTCGATGCAGTTGGCGTTAGCTTTTCCGGCGGCGAGTGGCGGTTTTTTGGCTTCGTTTATCAAGTTTGCAGGCATCTTTGCAATTACTCAAGTACCCCTGGCTATTAGTGAAGGATTGCTGACTTTATTGGTGTGGAATTGGCTGCATTCTTACGGGCAACCGGAGTTGGAAATTCTAAAACTATTGAAACAGGAGTCTTAAGTGATGAATCAAAAACCGACGAAAAATCAGCAAGCTACTTCGCAACAAAATTGGATGTTGGTAATTGCAGTTGTCGCACTTGCCGTAATTCCCCTAGTTTTTGTACAGGGTGAATATGGCGGCGCTGATGGGGAGGCCCAGAAAGCAATTACGGAAATTCAACCGGATTATAAACCTTGGTTCAATCATTTGTTTGAGCCTGCTAGTGGCGAAATTGCTAGTCTATTATTTGCGACTCAAGCTGCTCTGGGGGCTGGTGCGATCGGATATGCGATCGGGCTTTATAAAGGTCGATCGCAATCTCAGCAATCTGATGATAAATCGCCGCTGGAATGAATCATCAGATTGATAGTCTGGCTTACACTAATCGTTTGCGCGGGTTGCCGCCAACTCACAAATTATCCTTTGCGATCGCCCTTTTGATTCTGTCTCTGGTTTCTGGGGCGATCGTCCAATTGTCGATCGCCTTTTGGTTAGCAGTCTGGATCGTCATCTATGCAGGCATTCCAGGGAAACTTTATCTGCGGTTGCTGTCGCTACCGTTGATGTTTTTACTCACAAGTTTGCCTGCGTTTGTGATTAGTGGAATTCAGTTAAATCAAATCCAGGGAATACACGCGGATATTTGGCAAGGTTGGGGGATTAGCATGGGCAATTTTTATCTGTATGTGAGCAACACTGGATTATACCAAGTGAGCCTGTTATTGCCGCGTACCTTGGCATCCACAAGCTGTATGTATTTCATTTTGTTGACGGTGCCATTTACCGAAACCTTGCAAATTCTCCGACAATTGCGCTTTCCGCCGTTGTTGACAGAATTGCTGTTGTTGATGTATCGGTTTATTTTTAGCTTATGGGCGATCGCGGATGAACTTTGGATCGCCCAAAACTCCCGCTGTGGCTATCGCACTTGGAAACTAGGAATGCGCAGTTTAGGCATTTTAATCGGGCAATTGCTTCAGCGAACTTTGGTAAATTACCGTCAAGTTTCCTTGAGTTTAGCCGCCCGTGGCTTCAATGGAGAACTGCGGGTTTGGCATTCTTACCCTTACAAACCTTCGCAAAGATATACATTTGAAGCGGTGTTTGGTTGCACAGTTTTAACTTTGTTAAGTGTGGTATTTCAAAGTTGAGAAGAAATTAGGAGGCGGCAGTGCTCATTGGTATCAACTTAAGCTGTCAGCCGGCAAAGTCCGTTAGTCATCCCGTGAGTCCGCCAGGGGTTGAAACCCCTGTCTAATAGCGAAAGTCCTCTGAAGAGGACTCAAGAACTCATCAGTCCTCTTCAGAGGACTTTAGCTTTGAGGCAGGGAATTCATTCCCTGCCGGACTATCGGACTAAAGATATGACTTTTATGAACATAATTAATGACTTTAATGAATTGACTTCAAAAGAAACCTGTTGAATAATTGTAGTCAACAGTTATCTTGTGGAAATCCTATGATAAATAAACGAATTCTCAAAAAAATAGTTTTTTCATTAATGGCTTCATTAAGCCTACTGTTAGTCACAGTGACTCATGCAGCCGCCCAACAACTACCGTTCTACTGGGATAACATCAACGTCGCGATCGACGTTCAGACGAACGGAGATATGTTAGTTACCGAAACCCAAAAATATGTATTCACAGCAGCATACAACAATGAACGATACCGCTATATTCCTTTAGATAAGGTCGATGAAATTAAAGATGTCACCGTTGCCGAAAATAATCAAATAATTCCGAGTAGCACGGGGATTGAAAACAATCAACTTTGGATTCGTTGGGAACATGAATTAAAACCGCCAGATACACATACTTTTGTGATCAAATATCGAGTTGTAGGTGGATTGCAGTTAGATGGTGAGAATACTCAAGTTTATTGGAAAGCTATTGCAGCAGGTCGGAAAGCACCGATTAATAGCGGAAAAGTTACGGTGAAATTACCAGATGCTTTGTCAGGTAAAGTTCTCTCGTTTATGAATTTTGGGACGGCCGCAGTTCGTCGTCAAGTAGATCCTAAAACTTTTGAATTTGTGGCAAGTCAGCCTATTCAGCCAGAACAAGAATTAGAAGTGCAGATTGCATTTCCCCAGGCGATTTTGAATATACCTGAAGCTGGTTGGCAACAAGGTGGTAATCAATCTCAATCTGCTTCGCAAGGGGAAGACCACGACGGCAGTTTTGGGGTACTAATCTTTGTGGTGTTTCCCGGCATTGTAGCAACTATCTTCTGCATCCGCAGCTTGTCAATGCTTATAATCTGATATTTTGCTCTGCCTGGTAACGCAGATCAGGAGGCTCTGCCTCCAATTTTCCAGCTCTAAGAGCGAGGCAGAGCCTCTAGACATTGGTTCCCAGGCAGAGCCTGGGAACCAGTAATTTTGTCAATGCTTATAATCTGATATTTTGTGGTGCGAACGATCGCACTCCCGACAAAATCATATTCAAAATATGACTTTTATGAACATTATTCATGACTTTAATGAATTGACCTTCAAAGAAATCTATTGAATACTGATTGTAGTAAACAAATTTCCCGTACCTTTTCGCTTAAAGCAGGTTAAAAACTATGACTAAATCACGTTGGCTTCGCAAACTTTTACCCTTAGCAGTATCTGTAGCAACAACTATTACAGCATTAGGCGCGATCGCACCACCAACGCCCGCACAAGTCAAATCGCCACCTCCCCAACCCCAAGAAGTCCAACCAGCCCAAGCAGAAGGCTTCAGCATCCCGATTTGGATCTATCCGGTAGGCGCAATGTTCCTAGTTTTGATATTTATACCCAAAATTGGTTGGACTTTGGGCTTAATTGCGATCGGCGAACGAGAAGTCGGAATTGTTACTAAGAAATTCTCCAGCAAAAACTTGCCATCCAGTAGATTGATTGCACTCGATGGTGAAGGAGGTTTGCAAGCAGATACCCTTCCTCCCGGCTGGCATTTTGGTTATTTTCCCTGGCAATATAGCGTTCGCAGAGAACCTGTTGTGGTGGTTCCTCAAGATGAAATTGGTTTAATTATTGCCAATGATGGAGCCACCATTCCTTCCGATCGCATTTTAGGCAAAGTCGTCGATTGCGACAATTTTCAAAATGCCCGCAAATTCCTCACCGACGGTGGCGAAAAAGGACGGCAACTAGCAATTATTACAACTGGTACTTATCGGATTAATACGGCTGTATTTGAGGTGATTACCTCAGCCAATGCTGCTGCAAAAGGTATGAAACCATCGGATCTCCACCTATACAAACTTGCTCCCGATCGCGTAGGAATTGCCAACGTGCTCGACGGAGTTCCGATTGATGAAGGTGAAATCGCTGGGCCGATAATTCCCGGTCACGACAACTTCCAAAAAGCGCAATCTTTCATCAAAGGTGGCGGGCGCAGGGGCTTGCAAGAACAGGTGATTTTATCGGGTTCTTGGAACCTGAACCCCTGGTTTGTGCAAGTTGAAGAAGTGAAAATGACCGAAGTGCCGATCGGCTATGTTGGCGTAGTCATTTCCTATGTGGGGGAATCGCACAAAGATGTAAGTGGTGTGGCTTTCACCCACGGCAATCTTGTCAACAAAGGTGATAAAGGTGTGTGGGTAGAACCACTTTACCCTGGCAAACATCCGATTAATACAAAAGTGATGAAAGTAGAACTTGTTCCCACTACCGATGTTGTTTTAAACTTCACATCGCGGTTCAGTGGAGAACACGGATACGACTCAAAATTAAGCGCTCTTAAATTACTTTCTTTTGACGGATTTACCTTTGAGTTGGAAATTTTTCAAATCATTCATGTCGGTACTTTGGATGCACCGAGAGTCATTTCGCGGCAAGGTTCGATGCAAAATCTCATCGACCAAGTGTTGCGTCCAATTGTGGGCAATTACTTTCGGAATTCGGCTCAAGAATACACGATTCTCGACTTTTTGATCGCACGCAGCGAACGCCAAGCAGAGGCGGCAGAACACGTCCGTGAAGCCCTACGTGCCTATGATGTGCAGGCTGTAGACACGCTGATCGGTTTGATTTCGCCACCAGCAGAGTTGATGCAAACATTGACCGATCGCAAAATTGCTCAGGAACAGGAGAAAACCTACGAAGTACAGCGGATTTCAGAGTCGCAGCGTCAAGAATTGGTGCGCGCAACTGCGATCGCAAATATTCAAAATCAGGTGGTGGCGGCGGAACAAGGGGTGAAAATTGCTCAATTGAGTGCAACTGCTGCGATCGAACACGCAAGCGGTGAAGCAGAAGGGATTCGGCTGATGGGACAAGCAAAAGCGGATGCTTATCAAGTTGGTGTCAACGCTCTCGGTACGCAGAGTTACACGCTATTGCAATTGATGCAAGCGGTTTCGGATGGTAGCGTTCGCGTTGTTCCCGATGTCACAGTCAATGGTAATGGCGGTAGTGGGGGTTTGTTGGACGGTTTGATGGCAATGTTGCTGCGGAATGAAACCAGTAAAAATGGAGATAATGGAGCACAATCACCTGTAATTAATGTCAAGAAATCTAAGTCTGTTGTTGTTGAACCTGTGGCAGAATCACCTGTAGCAAAAGTGCATTCGGTGGAGTCGCCGGAGTCTCCTAATCATTCACCATTTCCTCAGTATGGGGTTGTTGCTGAAACTGATATTGATTCGGCATTTGATGAATTGCTAGATATTTAAGCTGAGGTCATTGGTGTCAACTTAAGCTGTCAGCCCGCCAAGTCTGCCAGTCAGCCCGCCAGTCCAACCGGGAATGAATTCCCTGTCTAATAGCTAAAGTCCTCTGAAAGAGGACTAATGAGTTCTTCAGTCCTCTTTGAGAGGACTTTAGCTTTGAGGCAGGGGTTTAAACCCCTGCCGGACTATTGGTTATACCTTAAGCTGTTAGTCAATGCTAAAACTTGACAGTTGAGAACATTAGATGTACAAGATGATGACACTTATAGTTGGAAATAAACAAATGAATTTACCAAAGTCGATCGCAATTACTTGTAGTGCACTCATCGCCTTAGCATTATCTGGAAATGGATTATCTGCGATCGCACCATAAACGCGATCGCATACAGCAAAAACTTCTGAAACCCCTGTGGGACGGGCATCTTGCCCGCCCGACACATCCAAATATGACTTTTATGAGTTTAATTAATGAATTTAATGAATTGACTTTAACCGAAATCTCTTGAATACTGATTGTAGCTAACAACTTTTCTGTAGAAATTATATAAGGAGAAAAACTATGTCCCAAGATAACAAAAAAAGCCCGCCACCCATATTTTTTATTATTGCCTTTTTCTTAGTTGCGTTTGGTGCATTCAAGTTCCTTCCCGGTTTATTCGCATCCAAAAGTTCAGATACATCTACTTCTACACCTGGATCTACACCTAAAGCGGGTGCGAGTCCATCGGGTGCGATCGCAACTCGCATCAGTTTAGGAAATCAGATATTGCTGACATCCCAAACTACACCAGATAAACAAGCAGGTATTGAAGCTTTTAAGAGCGGAGATTTCTCAACTGCGATTCAAAAATTTCAGGCTTCACTGAAACAAACTCGCAACGATCCAGAAAGCGTTATCTATTTGAATAATGCCACAGCCAGCAGTGGTTATTCCTTGAAAATTGCTGTCAGCGTTCCCATTGGTAGCAATCCCAATGTCGCCCAAGAAATCCTCCGGGGTGTCGCCCAAGCTCAGGATGAAATTAATAATAGTGGTGGCATCAACGGCGCAAAACTGCAAGTAGAAATTGTCAACGATGACAACAGTCCAGAGGTGGTCAGAGATGTTGCAAAAGAATTAACAAAAGATGCAAATATACTAGCAGTAATTGGACACAATGCTAGCAACGCCTCTCTCGAAGCTGCGCCAATCTATCAGCAAGAAAAACTGGTAATGGTGACACCGACAAGCTTTGCTAATAATCTCTCTGGATTTGGCAGTTACATCTTTCGGACAGTGCCAAATATTAGCATCATGGCGGCTCCCTTAGCAGAATATGCAGTCAAAACAGGCAAAACTAATATTGCCATTTGTTATGACTCCCAAGCACCGGATAACATATCATTTAAAGATGAATTTGTAGCTGCTCTAACTGCTGCTGGAGGCAAATTAGTTCCGACTGTTTGCGACTTTTCAGTCCCTTCTTTTAATCCCGAAAGTGCGATCGCCGATGCAGTCAGCAAAGGCGCACAAGGATTGATGTTAGCACCCCACATCGATCGCATCGATCGCGCAATTTTTCTGGCTCGCGTAAATCAAGGCAAATTGCCACTCTACGGCAGCACGACAATGTACACCTTTCAAACGTTAAAAGATGGACAAAAGAGCGTTGACGGGCTTGTTTTGCCTGTTCCCTGGCATCCTGAAACTAATCCCGGTAGCACTTTTCCAAAGAATGCCACTCAGTTGTGGGGAGGAGTGGTAAATTGGCGCACCGCAACCAGTTTTGATGCGACTCAAGCTGTCATCGCGGGATTACGGAAAAGCACTACGCGGGAAGGGTTACAACAAGCACTGAAAAGTACGAGTTTTACGACACCGGGAGCTAGCGAGGATGTGAAGTTTTTGCCAACCGGCGATCGGGCGGGGAAGCCAATTTTAGTGCAAGTTAAACTTGGAGGAAGCTCTGGCTATAACTTTGTCCCGTTGCGGTAAGTTTGCTTTTGTGCGATCGGATTCATTCTTTGTGGAACAGGCATCTTGCTTGTTTTTTAGCGATTTCTAAGATAAACTGAAATGAGTAGATTAAAGGAGAGCCTTGTATATGATCGCGCAAGTTGAAACCAAAACCTACACGGCCCAGGAATATCTAGAAGCTGAAGTCAATTCTGTGGATCGACATGAATTTATCAATGGGGAGATTATTCTGATGGCTGGCGGCACACCGGATCACAATGAAATTGCCCTTAATTTAGGTGGGGCGCTGAAACTGGCGTTAAAAGGGAAACCATATCGGACTTTTAGTTCGGATCAACGGCTTTGGGTTCCCCAACTTAATAATTACACTTACCCGGATTTGATAGTGGCGGCGAAACCGATCGAACTCCAATCTGGACGGACTGATACAATTACCAATCCTCTACTGATTGCTGAGGTGCTATCTAAAGGTACTAGAGCTTACGATCGAGATGATAAGTTTGCAGCCTATCGCAGTATTCCCAGTTTTCAGGAGTATTTATTAATCGACCAATATCGGCTACAGGTTGAACAATACTCGAAAACTGATGCGAATAAGTGGATTTTCTCGGAATATGGTGTTATTGGCGATCGGCTGATGTTAAGCTCTATTTCTGTGGAGGTTTCACTGGCAGATTTGTATGAAAATATTGAGTTTAGTGAATAGTTTCCTCTCCATCGATCGGCGGTTGAAACCGCTGCTAAACAAACAATGTCCGCCTCCGCGGACTAAGAAATAAACATAATTAATTCCTGCTTTATTCGCTAAGGGTTTGGGAATTCCGAGCTTTAACTAATAAACCATGTTTGGGAGCAAAAATCATCGCCAATACAAACATCAGCGTTTGTAGCACCACAATACATCCGCCTGTGGAACCATCAATATAGTAGCTGATATAAGTTCCCATGACGCTAGAAAAGACACCAGTGGCGATCGCAATTAACGTCATATGGTCAAAATTATCACTCAATAAATACGCCGTCGCCCCCGGAGTCACCAACATTGCTACCACTAAAATAATCCCCACAGTCTGAAGTCCCGCCACCGCAGTCAGGGATAGCAAAGACAGCAACACGTAATACAGAAAAGTGATATTTAAACCGATCGATCGCGCGTGAGTAGAGTCAAAACAAAACAAAATTAAATCTTTGCGTAAAATTGCCAAAGTTACTAAAGTGATGACACTAATAATTACAGTCTGAGTAATATCAGCATCCGAAATACCCAAAACATTGCCAAACAAAATATGAGTTAAATCTATCGAACTTCTGACTTTAGAAATTAAAACCAAACCAAAGGCAAAAAATCCCGTAAACACTAAACCGATTACCGTATCTTCTTTAACGCGAGTTTGGGCTTTGATAAAGCCGATCGCCATTACCGAACCCACCCCAAACAAAAAAGCCCCCACCGCCAAAGGAATATTCAACACATAAGCAATCACAACTCCCGGCATCACCGCATGAGAAACCGCATCGCCCATCAAAGCCCATCCTTTCAAAGTCATGTAGCAAGAAAGCGCCGAACAAACCAGCCCTACTAAAGCGCTGACTAAAATCGCCTTCACCATGAATTCATACTGCAAAGGTGCTGCAAACCACTGAATTAAATCCATTATTGTTCCTCCCGATTCACTTGAGTTAACCGATTTTTAGCAGACGAAAAACTCCCCACACCACCCCCAAAAGTGCGAGAAATATTTTCCTCTGTAAACACTTCAGAGGTGTTACCATAGGCGAGAATGCTGCGATTAATTAATACTACTTGGTCGCAAAATGTGGTAATGGATTCTAAATCGTGAGTTGAAACAAGAATTGTATGTCCTGTTTGACGCAGTTCCATCAACAGGTTAATCATCATCTTCTCAGTTTTGATATCGACTCCGGCAAAGGGTTCATCCAGCAGCAAAACCGTACCCTGTTGCGCTAAAGCCCGCGCAAAAAAGGTGCGTTTTTTTTGTCCGCCGGATAACTCTCCGATTTGCCGATCGCGCATATCCCACATTTCCACCCTTTCCAAACTTTCTCGCACGGCTTGTTTGTCGATCGCCCCAGGAATCCGCAGCAGATTCATATACCCATAGCGTCCCATCATCACCACATCATAAACATTCACCGGAAAATTCCAATCTACCTCTTCCGACTGAGGCACATAGGCAACCAGATTGCGTTTTTGCACTTGACTAATCGGCAACCCATTAATTAAAATTCGTCCGGTATTTGGGTGGACAAACCCCATAATTGCCTTAAACAGAGTCGATTTTCCCGCGCCATTCATCCCCACCAAACCGCAAATCGTCCCTGCTTTAAGTTGCAGCGAGGCGCTGTGCAAAGCTACTTTGCCGTGATAGGCAACTGTCACATTCTCAATATCAATGCCGATCTCATTCATCTGATTTTCTCCTTATTATCAATTCCCCATTCCCCATTACCTATTCCCCTGTAACCCTTTTATCAGAGTATTGATGTTGTATTCAAGTAACTTAAGATAGGTTGATGCGGGCCCGTCGGGTGGAGATAGGGAATCGACATAAAACACCCCGGCAAATTTTGCGCCTGTTTCCTTTGCTACCTGAAGCTGTGCTTTGTTGTTGACGGTACTCTCGCAAAATACAGCCGGTATTTGGTTAGCTTTGACTGTATTAATCACCCGTTCAACTTGTTTCGGTGTGGCTTGTTGTTCAGCGTTAACTGGCCACAGGTAAACTTCTTTTAAGCCGTAATCGCGGGCGATGTAGGAAAAAGCTCCTTCGCAGCTTACTATGTAGCGTTTGTCTGGGGGAATAGCTGAAATAGCTTGTTTGAGTTTGGCATCGATCGCCTTTATTTGCTGGCTGTATTTTGCCGCATTCGCGTTATAGCTTGCAGCGTTAGCCGGATCGAGATTTCCTAATGTCTTGCGAATGTTTTCGACGTAAATTACAGCATTTTTAGGAGACATCCAAGCGTGGGGATTAGGTTTGCCACGATAGGCATCTTCTGCAATATTTACTGGTGAGACTCCCTCACTTAGAGTAATGTGAGAAACTTTAGGGAGACTGTTGTAAAATCGGGTTGCCCAACGCTCTAAGTTGAGGCCGTTTTCTAAAATCAAATTAGCATTTTGTCCGCGTTTTAAGTCGCTGGGTGTAACTTCATAGCCGTGAATTTCCGCCCCAGGCTTGGTGATGGATTGGACGATCGCCTTATCCCCCGCAACGTTCTGAGCCATGTCTGCCAGGACGGTAAAGGTGGTAAGAATGACTTTTTTATCTTTTTTGGTAGAATCGCTAGCAGTGGCGCTAGAATCGCCATTCTGCTTGGTTTGAGGCTCTGTTGTCGGACTGCTGCACCCGCTGAGCCAAACTCCTAGTAATAGCCCGAATATACCAATTTGATAGGTTTTACGGCAGAGCGCCTGATGATTCATTGTGGTTTTTTATAATTCTTTCATTGTTTTAATTTAGCATAAAACCAGTAAAAATGAAAAGATTATGAAAATGAGGAGATATTGGCGATCGGGCTATGCCTACAGCAAGATGTGATAGTGTAGTGACATACAATATTAGAAGCGTGTAGTTGTTTGGAGTATTAGACTTGGTTGCGTCAAAAGACTATGAAAGGATGATTCAATCGCTCCAATGGGATGGCTTACGAACTCTATGGGACAATATCGAGAATCGTAGCACCCCAGGATGGGACGCGGGCCAAGCCTTTGAGTACCTAGTTTTACGAGCATTTCAACTTGATGGCGCAGAGGTAAAATGGCCTTATAGCGTGGAACTCTTTGGGGAAAAAGTCGAACAAATTGATGGTGTGGTCTATTCATCTGGACTGTCTTGTTTGGTTGAAAGCAAAGACTTTCGAGACAAAACAAACGTTGATATTGCTCCTATTGCTAAACTTCGCAATCAACTTTTACGTCGTCCCGCAGCCACTGTTGGATTAGTGTTCAGCCGAACTGAATTCACAGAACCGGCTCGGTATCTTTCATACTTTTCACTACCGCAAACAATCCTATTATGGAGTGGAGAAGAAATAAAATATGCCTTGGACAATGAAACAATCTGTGAATTATTAACTTTAAAATACCGTGTATGTGTAGAACACGGATTGCCTGATTACGACGTTAGAGAGCGAGATATCCCATGATTACTTACATTGTTTGTGAAGGAAATTTCGATGCACAATTACTTAAAATTGTGATCCCAAGAAAATTACTCAATGATGTGGAAGTTGTTACTGCTGGTGGAGGATATGCTATCAAATCACTTGCTCGTTCTTTAGTTGTGCGTCGGCAAGTACCAGTTGTGATTGTAGTTGATTCGGATTCAGTAGTGCCAGAGTTAGTTCAACAACGCCTCAAAGATATTGAGGAAATAGTTGGAGGCGTAGCAGCTAATACACCTGTCAAAGTAATTATGGCTGTTCCTGAAATCGAAACTATCTTTTTTCAAGATGCCACTATTCTTTCGCGGTTGCTAGGATATATTCCTCCTAAAAATATACTTGACATGGCAGTTTATCAACCTAAAAAAGCTTTAGAACAATTGCTTTCTCAATCAGAAATAATTCACAATCCCTCAGAAATTATCTATCGATTGACTAATAAAGATATTGAGATTCTACAATTGTCTTCAGTTATGCAAGAGATCGTTCATTTTCTTCGATCTGTACGTGAAACAGCAAATGCTGTATGAAGCCCGCCTGCTGAATTTTTAAGAGCTATTTTTGTCAAATATCCAAAATAGTGGTAATATTCCCGTATATCGATCGGCTCTGATGACAAACACACATCAGACGTAAGGGGGAAAGTTCGGTGCGAATCCGGCGCTGTCCCGCAACTGTAATGAGATTATTGCATCTCTGAGTCAGGATGCCCGCCGATTTGTTGACAATCATGTTTTTCATCTGCGAGGTATGGATGATGCTTAGTTTAGTATTTTTAAAATTAATCGGCTGTTGTGTTCCCTTGGACGATCGACAAAAACGCAATTTTGAGTTAAAACTGCTTGGCGTCGGCGCAACGGGAAACTAAAAGAAATGCGAATCGAAGATAGTGTTTGGCAGGGTAGTTTTGGCTACTGGCAAAACTTGTTTATTCATCAGAATATTTTGTCGATCGGATATACTGCATGGAATGGCTTTTGGCACCTAGGACGAGGCATTGTTGTCTGCCAAATAGATACTCACATTAATGGTTCGATCAATTGGAGTGTGGATAATGTACAGTATGATTTGCAGTTTATTTCTCAATCGCACGCAACCACTTATTTGCAACAATTAGAACTAGAGGAAGACACTGTTTCAAATCTGCTGGGAGTTATTGATAACTACAAACCTGAAAAAGCAATTATTTTTATACTGCTTGCCAATGGTCAGATTGATATCAATTTGTTGCAAAACTTGGCAATTTCGCCGGTTGAGTGCTATGAACAAGTATGCAACCGCTGGGAAGAATTTCAACCCTGCCCGAAATCCTAAAACTTACTAAATTTCCCCAATGTCCCAGCCAAAATCCATCGAAATTTCCAACGTAACTCGCTACCAAAATGCAGCGCTTAATTACTATTTGGGCTTGACAGAATCCCCCTATCTTCACTATGGCTATTGGGAAACCCTACCTGTGCCGGCGGATGAACTAACACTCGCGCGATTACGTATCGCTCAGCAAGCTTATACTGTAAAACTGTTGGATTTCATTCCCCAAGGCACTCATAGCATCCTGGATGTGGGCTGTGGGATTGGCGGAAATGCGGCTTATTTGCTCGATCGCGGTTTTGCAGTCGAAGGACTCGCACCCGATCCATTTCAACAACAGCGCTTTCTCAAGTGTACAGGCGATCGCACCATCTTCCACCTCACAACCTTTGAAAACTTCCAAGCAACCACATCCTACGATCTAATCCTCTTTAGCGAAAGTAGCCAATATATGTCTGCCGTTGATATTGCTAACGGCGCCGCCAAAATCCTCAATCCTGGTGGCTACGTCTTGCTTGCCGATATGCTGCGCTCTGATGCTAATTATAAAGAGGGAATGTTCTCTAATTGTCATGTTGTTACAGAACTTCATGGAGCCTTAAAACAGGCTGGATTTAGTTTAGTAAAAACCGAGGATATTTCCGCCCATATTTTGCCCACCATCGATTTGTATGTCGATACTTTCCGCAGGTATGGACTAAACACGATGATTTATGTTGCAGACTTAATTGCGATCGCAGTTCCGCCCATACACAAACTCTTGCGCTGGATATTTCGTCGCTGGTTCAAAAAATTGGTGGTTGAAGGGTTGGAAGCAGGCAAACTTTTTGACCAGCATTTGTGTTATGAAATCCAACTTTGGCAGTTATCAAAATCCGATGAACGCTGACACAAACATTAGGTAAAGTCGCAATTGGGAATTGAGAACTGGTAATCATATCAAATCCGTTGACATCAGAATTATTATTTCTCTCTTCTCTTTCTCTGTGTCCTCTGTGTCCTCTGTGGTTTAATCATTCTAATCATTCCGATACAACCGGAATTGGTAATCAGCCATGGGAGGGAGAGCCTCCGGGTATTTAATCCTAGACGGACCATGGAAGACTAATACTAAGGAAAACTCCCCCCCATCGCCTCGATCGCTAAGGTCTCCCCTCCCCCAAAGCCAGCATTAGCGGGGGTTTTTCCCCTTGACTTGAGCTAACTAAATCGAAGTATCGATTTTATTCATACAATCTATGCAAACAATGATTTGATTGTCAATTACCAAAGAGTTAAGGTTAATTCATGAGGTAACAGATTGATTTTCATAAAATTGTGTTGTCTATATTTGGCAGTACAAAATAGTAATATTTGCCAATATAGCCTGTAAATTTTGTGAAATTTAACACTACTTAGGTGTTGGCTATGTCTACTTATAAAAAAGTGCAAAAATCCCAACTATCGAGATTTTTTGGGATTGACCTTCGAGCTTTACCCGCCAAAAAACCGCAAGGGCAATGGCTCTTTTCAGCTATGAATCAAATTGGACAGTTTTTGCTAGTCGCCGCTGTGGGCGGGCCTAAACTGAGAATTTGGCAGACTGCCGATCGCGATGGTAATAGTTGGTGGCACGGTTTCGATCCCTTGACTGGTCGCTCTACGTGGGCCGCGACGGATGATGAAATGCGCGCTTGGATCGATCGGCATTATTACCAATAAACCTTTCCCATAATTATTGCTTTTGATTTTCGGATTTTTTGGTTGGTGACAATTTAATTTCACAGGAGATAGTATGCTTCAAACAGCTTCCGAGTTAGTAGCACCAAATCGCATTATCCTGATGAAAAACGAGGTATACAGAGTGCCTCAAACTCATCGAGAAGTTCAAGTATTGTCAGGAATTGCCTGGATCACACTTGACACAAAAGATATCATCTTGCATAGTTCAGAACAAGCATCACTTCCATTCAGTAAAAACCCAGTTCTGATTTCCGCACTCAACAATATACCACTGATTATGGCTATTTGGTGAGAGAAGGAATTTTCCATAAGCAAGCTCAGAAGATATTAGCTGATAACAAATGTGCCAGTAAGCCAAAATAGCTCTATCTTGAAAGTTAGATAATTTGGCTTTTGGAGGACTTGTTCGGTGTACAGCCGCTCTTACCACTTCAGCTATGTCGCAGCTATAACTCTTGTCCTATCGCCTGCGCTGACAGTCTTAGGTCTCTCAGAGGCTCTGGCATCTGCTCCAATAATAAATCCTAGGCGCTTCCCAGGGACCGATCGCGCCCAAGCAACAAACCCCAAAACACAAGCAGACACACTCCTGGAAAAAGGCATAAAGGATCACCGCCAAGGTTTGTTTCGGGAAGCAATCCAAGCTTTTGAACAAGCTTTGGCAATTCGCCAGCAATTAGGTGACAAACCGGGGATAGGAGAAACCCTCAACAATTTGGGGGAAGTTTACGGCGAAATCGGTTTGCTTCCCAAAGCTTTAGCAGTTTTGCAGCAAGCTTTAGTCATTAACCGAGACATCGGGGCTAGGAGTAGCACGGCGCGAACCCTCAATCTCATGGGTTTTATCAACCGGGTTGCCGACAATTTTTCCGAAGCGATGAAACTGCATCAAGAAGCTTTGGAATTAGCTAAAACGGCTGAGGATGAAATTGAAATTGGAGAATCTTTTCACAATATTGGGGCTGTGTATGGAGAACAGGGAAATTATGCCAAGGCGATCGAATTTTACCAGCAAGCCCGAACCATTCGCACCGCTAAGGGCGATCGACGAGATTTAGGGCGTACCCTCAATAACATGGGTGGAGTCTATTACAACATCGGCGACTTCAACAGAGCGATGGAATTTTACCAGCAAGCTTTGGCAATTCGCCGCGAAATAGCAGATAGGGCGGGGGTCGGTCGCTTGCTCAATAACATGGCACTTACTTCTCGCAAACTTGGTAAAGATAGTCAAGCCCTGATCTATTTTCAGCAAGCAATGATTATGCTAGAAGCAATCGGTGACAAGACAAGTGTGGGACGTTTGCTAAATAATATGGGTGCGATTTATGAAGGTCAAGGTCAGTATGCTAAAGCTTTGGAATCCTACGAACGAGCTTTGAAAAATGCCCGCGAGGGTGGAGACAAAGCAGGAGAAACTACAGCGATGGAGGGGATTAAACGATTGTCTTCTGGTCAGCTTGTGCCACAATAGATAGGGAGCATACCCCCGATTTGGTAAGTAAGAGCGAAGCATGACCGCAGACAATTTATTAGTGATAACCAGAGATTTACAGCGGTCATGCTTCGCCCCTACGAATATATTTGCAAAGTTAATATTGCGTCATTCGGGCGAGAAAATGAGGCTAATTTCGATCTACCCTTTTCCGTTTTCGACCTGGGAACCGTGCAAAGCAAAAATCGGAGTTAGAGCCGATTTGCCCTTGAGAGCAACAGCTCCCAAAGCCTCGCAATTGAATTCTAAGCCGATCGCCTCAAACACCCTTTCCCCAATCAAAATTTCGTTTTCCCCAGCCTTGCTCATCAATCTAGCCGCCGTATTCACCGTATCTCCCAAAACATTAAACTCCCTGCGACCACGGGGTTCGCCAACCTCAGCAGCAAACACAGGCCCCTGGTACAGCCCTATTTGACAGCTTACTTTGACTGGTTGAGAGCCGATAATTGGCGGATGCAAAGTGGTGATAATCTCTCGAATCGCCAAAGCGGCGCTAGCGGCGCGACACGCATCATCCCGATGAGCGTCGGGCACCCCAAAATAGATCAGCATATCGGAACCGTTCAAGTGCGCGGTTACTTTTTGCAACACGCCTCCTTTTGCTGATACTACGGCATCGATCGACGCAAAAACCCTCGAACAACCGAGAATCAGAGCTACTTCTTCCTCCGGTGAAGCTTTGTCGATGGACTCTGGTAAGCCGACTAAATTGACAAACATCACCGTTGGTTCGGGAAAATCTGGGGGAATTTTTCGCCGGTTAGCATTTTCTACCAGTAGTCTCAGAATCGGCTTGGGGATATAGCTAGCAAGGGGTTCAACCCGGTTGAGAGCTTCCTGGATTTCGCTCACTAGGCCCGAAATGCTGCGATCGAGCAATACCGAACTCGGCATCCGTCGTCGAGTCAGAGTAATATCATATTCTCCCAGTAGATCCTCCGTCAGATCGTCCACCACCAAAAAATAACCCGCTGCTCCTGGTTCAAACCGAAATTGCTCTGCCAAACACAAACTCGAAGTAGTCGTCAAACACACCCTTCCCACAGTTCCAGAACCCTCAGCTTGCTTGGCTTGCTGGACTGAATGACCAAGCAGCACATGAGCCATCCGCAGTGGCGTACCAATGTCCGCACTAATGTAACGGCCGCAGTGGATACCCACTCGCATCCTCAAAGACAAAACACCCCGTGGGGTTTCAATACGCGCAAATTTAGCCATTGCTCGCTGCATTCGCAAACCAGCACGGACGGCCCTAGCTGTATCCTCTTGGTGAATGCCGGCCAGGAATTGCACTAACATCGCATCTCCGGTAAACTCCAGCAAATCCCCCCCGGACTTACTCACAATTTCGATCATCGAGGCAAAATAGTCGTTAATCACCCCCAGCAAGGTTTCAGCTCCCTGGCGTCCCAGGGCCGCATTTGCTTCCAATAAGGATGTAAACCCGGCTAAATCCGTGAACAGTAGCGTCCCTTCTTGCCATTGGTAGCTCACTTCCCCTGGATTGGGAGGAGATTCCGACACCTGTTTGGGCACGTAGTCGTGAATTATGTATCGGAGAGTACGTAGATGCTCGAAGACTCCTATTAGTGTCGCTGGCGACGAATCTACCCAGGCGGAGGTGTACAGTGAGGCTGGGAGCAGCCCTCGTAGTCGCAGTTCGATCTCTGCCAAAGGAGGATTGTAGGTTAATTTATTAATTTCCACCTAGTCTATTGTTAAAAAATAAGGTAAGTTCGATCGATCTAGTGGCGACACCAATAGCTAGACCTATACCATTATGATCAGTTTCCAGTGATAGAATACCAGTCCAGCCCAGAACCAATGAGAGAAACTTCCGATAGTTTCAGGTTACTTGCTCCCGATTTGATCCGAGTAGCTCGATCGGTCTATGGTCTATATCTCAAAGTTCATTCCGATCGCCTACAACGTCCGGCTGGTGTTGTTGTCTGTCAAGGAAGCGATCGAGGTCAGTTGATTTTCACTTCGCAGCCAATTTTGTTGCCCGGTGAACGTTTTGTTACTTTTGAAGAGATTGAATCGCAAATGTATTAGTTATTGGTTATTTGTTATTGGTTATTTATTATTGGTGATTGGTTATTTGTTATTGGTTGTTGGTTATTTGTTATTGGTTATTTATTATTGGTTATCTTTGGGCTAACTATAGCTCATTATTTATTAGTGATTTGTTGGCTATGGACATCATCTTTAATTGTCTTGTCTCTGCTATTGTATTTGCTTTGGGTTCGGCGATCGGTAGTTTCTTAAATGTGGTAGTTTATCGCTTACCTGCGGGTTTGTCAGTAATACATCCTCCTTCTCGCTGTCCCAAATGCTTGAATCAGCTTCAGTCTTACGAAAATGTACCTGTTTTTGGTTGGCTGTGGCTACGGGGACGCTGTAAATATTGTCGCAGCCGGATTTCTTTACGGTATCCCCTGGTGGAAGCGGCTACGGGTTTGCTGTTTTTGCTGATTTTCTGGCAGTTTGGACTCACAGTACAAACTCTGGGTTTCTGGGCTTTTTTTAGCTGGCTTTTGGCTTTGTCTTTGATCGATCTCGATACCATGACTTTGCCTAATTCTTTGACTCGATCGGGTTTAGTGATGGGGCTGGTTTTCCAAATCGCTAAGGGTTGGTGGCCCATATTTAGTCCGATCGACTCAGTAAACTATCTGGTACTCGACGGTATCCTAGGAGCGGTTGTAGGGCTGTGGCTGTTTGACATCATTGGTTTAGCCGGTGCCATCGCCCTTGGTCAAAATGCGATGGGGGCTGGCGATACCAAATTGGCTGCTTTGATGGGAGCTTGGCTGGGGTGGAAATACTTGCTGTTAGCGGGCTTTCTCGCCTGTGCTACCGGGGCTTTTGCTGGCGGCGGGGCGATCGCCCTGGGAATGCTCGATCGACGCCAACCCATGCCTTTTGGTCCATTTCTCGCTCTCGGTGCAGCAATTACAGTTTTGTGGGGCGAAGCGATCTTATCTACTTACTGGCAGTTGTTTTTTATGAAGATGCCGTGAAACAGTGGTACAATAGTCAGTTGTTTATTGTCAATAGTCATATAGCGGTTCTCAAAAAAGTGAGGTATGCCCTATGCCCTATGCCCTATGCCCTATGCCCTATGCCCTATGCCCATGAGTACCTCATCTTTCTGAGAAAGGCTATATATAGGTTATGAATTATTAGTAGCAGCTAACAAATAACAAATAATAAATAACCTATAAACACAGTCAACAGTCAACAGTCAACAGTTAACAATTACTAAATTTTAATGTCTCTATTTGATTGGTTTGCAAATCGAAGAAAATCAGTACCGAACTCTCAAGAACGGCCGGAACGAGAAATTGCCGACGGGCTTTGGAATAAATGCGAAGCTTGCGATGCGCTCAGTTACACCAAAGACCTGCGAGCAAATCAAATGGTTTGCTTGGAATGCGGGCATCACATGAGAGTTTACAGCGACGACCGCATTGAGCAGTTGATCGATGCCCATACTTGGATGCCCATTAACGAAGGACTCCACGCCACCGACCCCTTGAAATTTCGCGATCGCAAAAAATATAGCGATCGGCTTCGAGAATTTCAAGAAAAAACAGGCCACTTAGACGCAGTAGAAACAGGCATCGGCAAACTCGAAAGTTTCCCCATCGCCCTGGGAGTCATGGAATTTCAATTCATCGGTGGCAGCATGGGTTCCGTTGTCGGAGAAAAGCTGACTCGCCTCATCGAATACGGAACGCGGGAAAAGCTACCCGTCATCATTGTCTGCGCTTCCGGCGGTGCGAGAATGCAAGAAGGAATGCTCAGCTTGATGCAAATGGCGAAAATCTCCGGTGCTCTGGAACGCCACCGCGAAGCCAGACAGTTGTACATCCCAATTTTGACTCACCCGACGACCGGCGGTGTCACCGCGAGTTTTGCCATGCTGGGAGACATTACCATTGCAGAACCAAAAGCAACTGTAGCCTTTACCGGCGGCCGGGTGATCGAGCAAACTCTGCGGGAAAAGTTGCCGGAGAACTATCAAACTTCCGAATACTCCTTTGCCCACGGCTTTGTAGATATCATCGTCCCTAGGACTCAGCTCAAGAAAACCCTAGCTCAGCTAATTAGTCTTCACCAGCCCCAACCTTTATTGGCTCCCTCAGAACTAGAGCATCACACACCAATAGACAGCCACGCTTTGCCCGCACAGACTCATGCTTTCAAACTTTCACCCTAACCATCAAGCCCTTCCTGATATTGTGTTAGTTCTAGCTGCCGCTTCTGATGTTCATTGTTCATTAGGACACCGCAGTGGGATGATATTGATTGGAAGTTGATTGACTAGAAAGCTGAACTGAGCAAAAATGCCTACTGGCTGTTAGAACTTAGTTGGCTCTGACAGACTCAATCAGAACTCAGGCATTGTCAATAGCAGTAAATAGCCCCAGGGCTAATCCTGCATTTAACGATCGCTCTGGCGTTCTATAAACCTCAGAACAAACTAACAGCGCTTGGTGAAATTATCCAGATTTCAGTTAAGAGCGATTAACCCCATTTTTACCCGTCAGCGACCTAAAAACTATGGGTTTTGCAGACCTGTCCATCGCAGAAATAGCAGAGGACTTCAACGTCCCTGTTGAAGACGTGATCCGCTTGTGCGACGAGTTAGAAATTGCATACAAGCACCCTCAAACCCGTTTGGCCCTAGAGGATGTTAAGGCAATTATGTCCGCTCTGGAAAAAAGGCGCGACTCAAAACTTATTGCAGATTAGATTGATGCCATAATTCCCTTACCTTTAAAGGTAGAACCGCATCAACTGTCACCAGTTTTTCCCGGCGGTGGAATCTTGAACAGCAATCTGTTTGCTAGCTCCCCCAAAAGAGCATTCAATACTTTCCCCTGATTTTTTTTTAAGGAGAACCATGCTTAAAAGATATTTCATTGCTCTGACTGCTGTATTCATGACTTTTCAATTCTTTGTCAGTAGTGCGATGGCAGTAGAACTCAGTCCTCAACTACGCACCGTGACATTAGATGACAAAGGCACTCCCGTAGTGCTGAGCCTCAAACAGGTTCAGGAAGGCAAACGGTTGTTTAACTCAGCCTGTGCTCAATGTCACGCCGCTGGCATGACTAAAACTGACCCGAATTTGAACTTGAGCCCTGAAACTTTGGCTTTGGCAAATCCACCCCGTAATAATATTAAGTCGCTGGTTGACTATATGAAAAACCCCACGACTTATGACGGCTTTGAGGAAATTTCTGAGCTGCATCCGAGCATGAAAAGCGCGGATATTTTCGCTGAAATGAGAAATCTTTCGGATGATGATTTGTACGCCATTGGCGGTCACATTCTGTTGCAGCCAAAAATTATCGGCTCCCAGTGGGGTGGCGGTAAAGGCGCTCGCTAATCGATTTTAGGAAATTTTAGATTTGAGATTTTGGATTGGGAGGGGGCTAGAGTTCCGCAAAATAGATTGTTGTTCCCTGGTTGGCTTCGATCGAAAATCTGAAATCTAAAATTTACCCTCTGCTTATTTAATATCGCAAAAAGTTGTAGGCCCTCATGCTGCGTCGTGGTGTTTTTGTCTGCTTTCTGTTAGGAATTTTGGTGATTTTGCCGATGGTGCTGCTGGCACCTCAACCTGTTTTGGCTGCTGCTGATTCCTATGTGACTCGCTATTTAAAAGTCAGCGAACCTGTGCCACTGGAATTGGATGCTGAGGGACACACTCGATTATTTTCGGCTGAGGATTTGTCCGCCGGCAAGCGGTTGTTCGAGCAAAATTGCCTCAACTGTCACGTCGGAGGAGCGACTTTGCCAGATCCGACTATTTCTCTATCTTTGACGGATCTCCAGGGAGCAACCCCTCCCCGCAAGGACATCAATAGTTTGGTAGCCTATCTGAGACAACCAATGACTTATGACGGTAGTGAGGAAACTTTTTGGTGCCGCCAAGTACCGGAAAGCTGGATGTCCCAGACTCAGATTGAAGATTTGGCTGCTTTTGTGCTTCGGGCTGCTCAAAAGGCTCCGGGATGGGGTATTGATAATCTGGAGAGTTGAATCGCCAGCCCAAAGTGGTTAACTACTCGAAAAATCGCGATCGCTACTAGGTGTTTGCGGGTTACTAAACGGGTAAAATAACTGAAGAATCACAATTAACTGTGTCCATTAGAGGAGAACTACGTTGAAAAGACTCTTATCGATCGCTCTGTTAGCGTTGGCAATTTTTACTGTCGGCTTCGGCAGCCCTGCTTTGGCTGGAGATGCTGCTAAAGGAGCTAAACTCTTTAGCGCCAACTGTGCTGCTTGTCACGTCGGTGGTGGTAACGTGGTTGTGTCTACCAAAACCTTGAAATCGGCAGCTTTAGAGAAGTACGGCATGAATTCTATCGAAGCTATTACCACTCAGGTAACAAAGGGCAAAAATGCGATGCCTGCTTTCGCTGGTCGTTTGAAGCCGGCACAAATTGAGGATGTCGCAACCTACGTTCTCGAACAATCTGCCAAAGACTGGAAAGGCTAAACTGCTTGTCTGGACGGACTTGATTTAACCTAAAACTTGTCTTCTCCATCGCGCCCTCTCTCACCCTTTGGCGCATAAATGTCGGTTTGAAGCTATCTTAACCTTTTTGGGAAAGTATGCAAGAGATCGGATTTTTATGTGCCCAAGGGCGGGGGAGGGATATTTTATAGGAGATTTTAAATTGGACAGTCCTAGCAGCAACTCTCACAAGGGTTCTAGAGGACGGGTGATGGGGTGCAAGGCGATCGAGCGGCGATCAGCCTGAGTGGCAGTAATATCAAATCCGGTAGCATCTGAATGATTCAGATCTCTATTCTCTCCCTCTGTGTCCTCTGTGTTCTCTGCGGTTAAATCATTCCGATGCAGCCGGAAACGATATAACCCGGTTTCTGAAGCCTCACGCGCCTAGTCCAAGATTTAAGCTGCTGTAGCTGCTGGTAAAGGTTCAATTTCTTCTGGCTTGGCGTGACGGCGGGGGTCATCAAAATCCCAAGCAAATAGCCAATCGGGGTCAGCGTTACCGCAGCCGATCGAATATATTTGGCTGTGTTTGAAATGCTTGAAAAACTCCTGAGATTTTTCATCGGTCATTAGCGATTCATCTAGCGGCAAGTCATGAATTAGGGCGTATAAATCAAATTCGTTTCGCTCTGGATTCCATTGATAGCGCAGTTCTGGACTGTAACCTAGTTCGATCAGTTGTGCAATTGCGCGATCGGGATTTTCATAGTTGTCTAAGTGAACGCGGTTTAGGGAAACAACTACTTGTACGTGGTGGTATTTGGCGGGTGTTAATTGATATTGGGTCATCGGTTTTTCCTTTTTTTGTCATCACAAGTGTAATAGCTTTTTCCGGTTACATCGGGGTGTTTTGTTGCTTCGCGATTTAGCTGTTCGCATCGCAAAGCTGCTTCTGCGTCACTCCGAGCATAAAAAGGTCTGTCCGGGCGTTCAGCGAGTTCAGCTTCCGAGTCTTCCCAAGATTTTTCTGGGTTGTCTGCGTCTCTCAACATTTTTCCCTCGCAAATCTGTCTGTGCTAGAGGTCATTTTCTTTAAATCTCCTCAGTCTTGAACGTTTTGTCCCGCTTTAGTTTTAGATTCTGGCGGGGTTTCTGCTGTCTCTAGCCATTGCTTCATCAGTAAACCGATAATTTCACAAATCAGGCTAGTCCCTTACAAACATTAATCAAAATGAAAGATTTAGCATTTAGGTCTGGGTTCCCTTCTTCCTTAGCGAAGAAGTATTCTATTACCATTTTTGCCCTAATCATATTCAGTGTATTAAGTATCTCTCTCAAATCAGAAAAAGTAAACAGCAATATTTGGAGTTTTTCAGTTGAATTAAAGGTTACATCGGTAACTTTAGTTCTTCTCTTTCTTTTTTGGATTCCCATTTTACTTCCTTGGATTATTTCTCAAATTCCGCAAGTGCAAGGTTCTTTAAATTGGTTGCGTGAACAAGGCATCGAGGAAATTGAGACTAATCTACTGAGAATTAAACTAAAATACGGTGTTCAAGAAGCATCAGAAAAATACGAAGAAAAAATATCAGATATTGGGGCTATAAATCTAACATCTCAGGAAACGCAGCAGCAGCTTGAGGGACGCTATCGAGATGCCATAGCTTTAGTTGATGCTGCGAGCGATATAGATTCAACGGAAGCATTGAAGCGGATAGATCAATTGGCTGACTATTACGATAGGGTTAGAGATGAAATGCCCTTTGGACATAACCGTACAAAATTAATGCACGAAATTTCCTCAACAATGTGGACTTTAATTCCTAAAGTTATAAATTTTCCTGTTCATGAAAGACTAAATAGCTACAAGGGGGGAGAGCGTTTGTCTGCTTACAAGCACATTGAGTGGAACACATCAACTGATTATATAAATTTGTTAGTTTCTAGAGCAGTTGGTATTATGGAGATGCCCTACACTCAATATAGTGCTTTATTGGCACTAAGAAGAGTGGTAACAAACAATCAATTTGCTCCCAGTAAATCAGCAGAAATCATAGATATTTTGAACTGGTCAGCAAATCTTGATTATATCAAGCCAGATCGCCGAAAATTAATGATTGAAATTGCTTCCCTACTAAAAACAAAGGCATAAAGCCTGCTAGTTCCGCCGCATAGCAACCCGCTTGCACCCGACAGAATCAACGTCATCGGGTTAGGCACGAAAGGCTATTGGCAGCCGCTCAGCTACACCGTTAGACCGCTAGGTTAAATGTTTTAATGAATCTTGTGGCTACAAAACAACAAGAACAAAATGGTTAACGCTCATAAATTCTCTTACAAATGCTATCCAACCTTAGTACCAGAAACCGGTTTTTTTTGCGGAAACTTCGTCGCAGTCGAAAAATTTGGTAAAAACCCGGTTTCTTTGGTTAGGGTGCGTAAATCCTGACGTGCTTAGTCCAAGAAACCGGGTTTCTCTGATATTTTTGACATCCTCACCAGATTTTACGCAGAAACCCGGTTTCTGAAGCCTCACGCACCTAGTTCATGATTTAAGCTGCCGTAGCTTCTGGTAGAAGATTATAGGACTTGCTATAATTGAGGCGCCTCATATCGATCGTTCATCATGAAGTATCCTCTTCACACCCAATCTCAGCCCGTCGTTGGCGAAGCAGCAAAAAAGCTAATAGAAGCGATCGTAAAGCGGAATGTTAAAATCAGGCTAGTCCCTTGAAGCCGAACGATCCAATGCTAACCCTAGACCAACTCATTTCAGAGGCAACTGCATTACCAGATGCAGCCAAAGCTATCCTCATTGACAAAATTGTGGAAAGCATGACAAGCCAAATCGAACAAGATATTTTGATGGCAGGAGTAAAGAAAGCTCAAGAACGCATTGCCGAAATTGAGAGTGGTGCAGTTCAAACCATTCCTGGAGATATTGCCTTGGCCCAAATACGGCAACTCTCAAAGCAATGAAATATGAATTTCACCCAGCCGCCCTGCAAGAATATGCAGAGGCTGTGCAATTCTTTGCCCAACAAGACAGACACCAAGATTTCATTGACACGATAGAAAATGCCATATTTAAAATTATTGGAGCACCAGAACGCTGGCCGATCGTTGAAGGTCAGATTCGTCGTTATTTGACCCTCAAATTTTCCTATGCCATCTTGTATCGAGTCTATCCAGACAGAATCGCGATCGCGGCGATCGTGAGTTGTCGCCGCGATCCAAGCTACTGGAAAGATCGCCTCTGAAAATGGACTTCAGCAATAATTAAAGTACAAACTCATTCACCCCGAAAAAATCATGACAGCGGCCGAAAAACTTTACCAGCTTATCCAAGCCCTTCCAGAAAACCAAATCAACGAAGTCCTCAACTTCGCTGAATTTCTCTACCAAAAAAAACTCTCCCCCCGTCAAACTATCTCCCCCGGCACTCTCACCGGACTTCGGGGCATTGCCAAACGGTCTGGAGCAGCCCCAAACGAGGATGACCTACAAACAGAATACACCGACTATCTCACCCAAAAATACCAGTAAGCCATCCCGTGAAAATTCTTATTGATACCAACATCGTCCTAGACCTAATCCTGGAACGGGAACCCTTTGTTGAGAGTGCGATCGCCCTTTTCGAGCAAATTGAACGGGGCAACTTGGAAGGCTATAAGTAGTCGGACATAAATAAACAACGCTGTGTAAAGAAAAATTAAATAGGTAAGAAGAAAGCACCTCCTCATAGATCAAAAACCAAACTATTCGGAATGGAAACGATATCTTTGTACTTCATAACCAGATTTCGTCGCTCTGGCATCAACTCCTTCCATGATTCGATTAGGAATATTTTTGGCTTTTCTTAATTCCCAAAGTGTCTGCTCTTCTAAAGAATTGAGAAAAACTCTTAATGGTGGTGATGACATCGCTTGATACTGATATAATTTAAGCATTATAACTAAATTTTTATGGCAATTTCTGAGGAGCTGTTTTTTTAGCATTTGCTTTCATCGCAGTCGATCGCTCATCGCAGTCGATCGCTCATCGCAGTCGATCGCTCATCGCAGTCGATCGCTCATCGCAGTTGATCGCTCATCGCAGTCGATCGCTCATCGCAGTCGATCGCTCATCGCAGTCGATCGCTCATCACAGTCGATCGCTCATCACAGTCGATCGCTCATCACAGTCGATCGCTCATCACAGTCGATCGCTCATCACAGTCGATCGCTCATCACAGTCGATCGCTTAATATTTCTTTATACCACACTGTTTATTTATGTCCTACTACTTATCGCCGCAACCACCATCACCAATATTTTCTACATCATCCGCAAAACCGAAGGCCGTGAAGTCGCCATTGCTGCCATTCATCGACTACTAACTGGCCTCCGATTTTGTGCCGTCGATCGCCAGATCGTCGAAACTGCTCTGGGCCTTGGCTTGAAAGACTTTGAAGACAGCATCCAACTCGCCTGTGCGACGATCGATCGACTTGATGCGATCGTCACCCGCGATCGGAAAGACTTCATTGGTAGCAACCTCCCCATTTACTCCCCCACAGAACTTTTAAACCAGCTATAGCAGAAAAATATCTAAAAAAATTCCTATGAGCAATGCGATCGGGAAACTGCAAGTCAATCAATGAATTAAACGCCCAACGATCGCCCTGCTTGTCCGTGCGCTATCATGGAGGGATTCACAGAAAAGCCTAGCAATTGGGAGTCAACCTATGCAAGCAATCCTTTTAAGCCGTGAAGAAGTTGCGAAACGTGCCAAGCAATTGTATGAAAGCACCATCCGCGAAAAGGTAGAAGTGGAAAAGAACATCGGCAAGATGGTAATCATCGACATTGAGACAGGTGATTATGAAGTCGATAAAACTGGATTGCAAGCCTCCCGTAACCTTAGCAAGAAGCACCCAAACGCTAGACTATTTGGTATTCGTATTGGATATAACGTTGCTGTCTCATTTGGTGGTGTCATGGAGCGTGTATACAAGTGATTTCAGGGATTGTGACAAATAGACACGCAACAGTAACGCTGACTTTCTTGCTATCGAATGGCTCAAGCATCCCTATTGAGTTTGTGATAGATACAGGCTTCACTGGGGAATTATGTCTTCCTCTAGAAGCTGTTTTATTGATGGGCTTAACCTTTAGACACGACACTCCTGCAAATTTGGCAGATAACAGTGAAGTCTTGCTACCAGTTCACGAAGCGATCGTCCTTTGGGATGGTGAAGAGCGAGAAGTCCTTGTCATTGCGACAGGAAGGCGACCTTTACTTGGAACTTCCTTGCTGGACGAGCAAGAACTTGTTATTCAGTTTACAGAAGGTGGGTTGGTGACGATCGATGAGTTGTAGCTGTCGTCAAGGTTGCAAGTACGCGCGATCGAAGCTATTAAAATTGCCTAAGTTTACAAAATTATGTTACTTTTTCTTACCGACAGGGCGATCGGGGTGGTTGATTCTTTGAGTGTTGGAATTCAGTCTTGTATATATTACGTAAAAGGCGTTTATGAGTAAGCAAATAACTAAGAATCAACATTATGTTCCTCTTTATCTTATCTCTCTTTTATAGAACACCCGAAGCAAGTGAAAGAGTAAGTGGATTTGTAAATTCACAACTTGAGTCGATTGTACGTGAGCTTTTAAGTTTGAACGGATTTGATCCAGAAGAAGCAAGTGCTGGACGCTTGAAATTATATCAGGATCACTTAGCTTCTCTGATTACTGTTCAAGGAGTGCTTGGTGCTGTATTTCTAAGGGATATGGAATACCATATTATTAAAAATGAAACTGCGTCAGAGTTTTACATATCCGATCATCCTGTATTTATATACAACTGGTTTTATCGCGAGTTGGAACACCCCGCAGTTACAAGCATCAATGCGATCGGGCTTCAAATTTTTCTTCCCTTGTCCCCCAAGATAACACTTTGTTTATACGACACAAAAGTGTACAAATATGGACAAAGAAGCTTGGTAACTTGCGTTTCAAATGATAAGGATATTGAAATACTTAATTCCTTTCAAATTATTAACTCAAATTCAATAATAGGATTTTATTCAAGCAAAAATGAGTCTCACGTAAAACAATTGTGCGAAAGATATAAAAACATAATATTACGTCAGTATGAGAGTGGTATTTTATCAACTTCGGAAGAAGGCAAGGGAAGAAGAAGATCCACCCATTTTGTTTTTACTCGACAAGAAAAGTTAATGAAAATGCCTTCGTTCATAAAAGTTAAGAAAAAGCTTAAAAGTTACGCATCTTCTTATCAAGAAAGAGATCCTCAGCTATCTGCGGAGTTCAAAAAGCTTATAATAAATGAGCAAAGACAACGCAGTATTGTTGAATTAGACCAAGGAGATGGTTGATGCTCAGAAATTATCCTACAAAATTATTGACAGTAGCCTTAGCATGGTCTATTGCTCGCTTACTCGTATAGTAAAAGTAATGTGCGTCGATACCAGTAATTCTCGCTCTTGACCAAGATTAAGCAAGCGACGCACCATAACCTCGATCGCACCAATAGTTAACCCGGACATGATATTATATCGTTTCCGGCTGCATCGGAATGATTTAACCGCAGAGAACACAGAGGACACAGAGGGAGAGAATAGAGATCTGAATCATTCAGATGCTACCGGATTTGATATTACACGCAAAAAACTGCAAAAAACCCGGTTTCTTGAAGAAACCGGGTTTTTATCTATTCGATCGCCCTCAAGCAAACTTACAATTACTTCAAGGTAGAAGTGCCACTTAAATCGCTACTTTTTGGTAGCTGAATCGGACTAGGATTCGCATTAAGTAAGAGATCGGCTTCCTTACCAGAAGGATTAGCAATAGGCGCGATCACACTATTAACGCTTGATGCTTTCAAAGGCAGAATTGGCTGACTTTGAGCGCTGGTGAGAGAAGTCAACAAGCTCTTTGTATCGTAGATGAGAATGTCATCGTCGGTTTCGCTAAAGGTCTTCATGGTTGGGATTGAACCGCCATTTAGCAAGATGTCATTGGTGGTAGTTTTGGCAGGAGTTGCTGTTGAAATAGCTGGATTAGTAGCTGTTGTTAATGGTTGCAGAATCAGACTTGCTGCTGCGGTAGTCGTGCTGGTTGACAGACTAATTGGTGCAGTTGCACTAGCTGGATTAGTACCTGTTGTCAATGGTTGCAGGCTGAGACTTGCTGGTGCAGTAGTTGTGCTGGTTGACAGACTAATCGGTGCAGTAGTCGTGCTTTTTGACAGGGTGGTAGATGTAGGAGTAGCGCTGGATAAGCTAGTGCTATAACCGCTACCAATTGATTGTAAAATATCATCGCTATCAACTGGTTGACCAGTCAAAATGTCGATATTCAACGGTGTATTGAAAGCTTCGGGAAGCGGGCCTCCGGGAGTAATGGGAATAAACCGAGAACTGTCGATCGCACTAAATTGAGTATCTTTCACCAAAGCTAAATGTTCGCCTGTACTCGCAATGCTAATCAACGCATCGTTAGTATAATCCTCGCTGCCTTGAACAATTTGCAATTGGTCAAAAGTGAGGTCTTGTGAGAGTCCGAAGTAATCGCGATCGCCCTGGAAGTAGAATATATGATCTAGTCCCGAACTTGGTGCTAGCACAAATATGTCGGAACTACTGCCTCCAATCAAGGTATCTTGACCGTTGCCGCCCTTGAGGATGTTGTTGCCTTCGCCGCCGTAAACGCTGTCATCGCCGTCGTTGCCGTTGAGACTGTCGTTGCCGCTGCCACCGTTTAAGAAGTCGTTGCCGTTACCGCCGTCGAGGGTATCGTTGCTGCTGCCGCCATCGAGACTGTCGTCGCCTTCGTTGCCCAACAGGTAGTCGCTGCCAGCTTCCCCGGTTAGCAAGTCGTTGCCACAACCGCCGTCGAGGGTGTCCTTACCGGCACCGCCCAGCATCGTGTCGTCGTTACATTCACCAAACATCAAGTCGTCGCCGTTGCCTCCGCCCATCCAGTCGTTGCCACCACCACCTGTGAGGGTGTCATCGCCGGAGTCGCCGGTGAGGGTGTCGTCGCCGGAGTCGCCGAAAACCATGTCGTTACTGGCGCCGCCGTCCATCATGTCGGTTTCGTCGCCACCGTAGAGGGTGTCTTCTCCGACTTCGCCTAATATCGTGTCTTGTCCTTGACTGCCAAATATCAAGTCGTTGCCGGCACCTCCAAACAGTTTGTCGTCGTCGATGCTGCCGTCAATTTTGTCGTTACCGGCACCTCCTAATAATTGGTCGTTGCCCGTACCGCCGAACAGTTCATCGTTGCCAGCGCCACCGTCGATGGTGTCGTAGCCGGAACCGCCGTCGATTTTGTCTTCGCCTGCTTCTCCAAAAATTAGGTCGTTGTCTTCGTTGCCCCAAATGTTGTCGTTGCCAGCGCCACCGTAAATCGAGTCGTCCCCTGCTTGGGCCCAGATGTTGTCACTGCCGTCGTTGCCGGAAATCAAGTCGCCACCGGAACCGCCATCGATGTTGTCGTCTCCGACTTGTCCGAGGAGAGTGTCGGCTGCGTCTCCGCCGTAGATTTGGTCGTTGCCACGGCCGCCGTCGATGAAATCTCGGTCTTCGCGGCCGTAGAGTTCGTCGTCGCCGTCGTTGCCCCACAGGGTGTCATTTCCGGTACCTGCATCGAGGAAGTCGTTGTCGTCGTTGCCTTCGAGGCTGTCGTTGCCGGCTTGACCGAAAATGCGATCGTCCCCTTCACCACCTGCTAAGGTATCGTTGTTCGCACCGCCGTCGATGTAGTCGTCGCCACTGTTGCCGTCGGCGAAGTCGTTGCCGTCATTTCCGTAAATGCGATCGCGCCCTGCACCCCCAGTCATGCTATCGTCGTCTGCACCGCCTTCTAAGTAGTCGTCGCCATTGTTACCAGAGAGGGTATCTTTGCCGATTTGACCGAAAAGGCGATCGGCTCCTTCACCACCATCCAGGCTGTCATTGCCCGATTCACCCCACAGTTGGTCGTCTCCGGTTTGTCCTAACAGCGTATCGTCGTTATCTCCACCCCACAGTTGGTCGTCATCGGCATTGCCTTCTAAGAAGTCATTGCCTTGGCGACCGTATAATTTGTCACTGCCGTCATTGCCGGAGAGAGTATCGTTTTCGGTGCCGCCGTCCAGGATGTCGTCACCACTGTTGCCAGCGAGAATATCGCGGCCGGCTTCTCCTAACAGGCTGTCGTTATCTTCGCCACCGTCCAGGGTGTCGTCGCCGCTACCGCCAAACAGGGTATCAGTGCCGGATTCTCCCTGCAAGATGTCAGCGTCATCGCCTCCCCACAGGGTGTCGCTATCGTCGCCACCGAACAGGGTATCGAGGCCGGATTGACCGTAAATGCGATCGCGCCCTTGATTCCCCTGAAGCAAATCATTGCCGGAACCGCCATCAACAATGTCATCGCCGCTGTTGCCGATAACCGTATCATTACCGACTTGTCCGAACAGACTGTCGTTATTATCACCACCATCCAGGATGTCGTTACCATCGCCGCCTTCGAGGGTGTCATTTTCCGTACCGCCATTCAGAGTATCGTTGCCGAGTTCCCCAAACAGTCGGTCTGTTCCTGAGTTGCCTTCCAGGATGTCATCGCCACCGAAGCCGTAGAGAGTGTGGTTTTCGCCTTCGCCGTAGATGATGTCTTTGTCTGCGCCACCGTAGATAAAATCATCGCCAGCGCCACCGTTGCTATTCCCGAAAATGGCAGCTATCCTAAAGCTTCTCCTCGGTTGTCTTTACCGGCGGCTAAGTAGTTGGATTGGGAGTTTTTAACCGCAGATATTAGCGGATAAACACAGAAGAACGCAGATGGAATTCCGTCTGCGTTCATCTGTTTAGGTAGGGTGCGTCAGCTACGATTATTTTCGATTGAAACTAACAATCTCATCGCTGATACACCGAACCCAACCTTATCGTTTTCGTTGCAGATACCAAGGGGCACGATTATATTGGGTAATATTCCAAGCATTACCAAATTTTTCCAGTGTCAGAGTTGTTTGAACAGTCTTACCGTAGCCACCATTCTCTTCATAGGCAATAAAATTTCTTTTCCCCTGATTCCAGTTTCCGCTCCACTGCACAAACATCACCACATGACCATTATTGCCCACCTGTTTATTATTGATAGCATCGCCAGGGCGCAAATCATCTGCATTGTTGACTACTGTATGTGGTAAAGTGCCTGTCACAAATGATGCTGTGAGCTCCCAAGCCATACTAATAAAACCTGAACAGTCCATGCGATATCCATCGCGGTAAGTACCCTGATTGTATGGAACCTTTGCATCTACCCAAGCTTTAGCACGCTGCAAAATACGACTTTGATTTGACCCTGTAGCATTGCTTTTCCAACGCTGGTTCGCATTATTAGCATCGCACGTAATTAGATGAACCCTCCCAGTATTAGTACGAGTTGGAGAGTCAACACATAAATTAGTTCCATTGCGGCGGATCAAAAACTCTCCACTAGGAAGATTCACTAAATTCCAGTTTTGATCGGGGTCGGAAGCGTTGCAATTCCACACATTAATTTCCGCATTATTGGAAAGATAATGAGCATTTAAGCACTTGCCTGTTGAACCGTGACGCAACAGTATACTATTGCTACTGCTACCCGACAAACGATCGAATTGTTGGTCAGGGTCGTTGATGTTATGTTGATAAAGAGACATCCGAGGAGTCCCGTCAATCAACCGAAAAGAGTTGTTTGTATTCAGTGCATATCCGCCATTTACCTGAAAAGTTTCCGCTGCTTGAGCTGCTTGTGCCGTAAAAGCTAAAGAAACACTAGCAATAGCGAGGGCAGTAATTTTTTGAAGTTTCTTGAAATTCATGAGCTGACTCCTTTAATGATGAGTGATTTAATCAATTGCGGGCTGGAATATTCCAGCCCATTTTTCTAGCAGTATCAGAGCTGAAACAGGCAAGATCGCCACTTTTTTCCCGACAAACTTGGGTATTCAACCAATAAGGCTGACTCCATTGATCCCATTTAATGTTGGCAGTAGCATTAATGGTTTTTGGTCTAGTCTCTGAGTCTAAATCAACTGGATCTCCACCTCCAGCTTGTGCTTGTTCACCTAAAAACAAAATAGCTAATTGCAGAGTCACTAGAAGAGTCAATCGCCATAAAATATTTGCTGGGGTTGACATTTTGTTCGAGGAATTGATTTTTCCCTTTACTAAGAACACAGCATTTAATTCAACGTCAGGAAAAGCCATAATTGTTGTCTTCTAGTAGATACAAAGTGTGCTAAAACTTGAAGAAAAACTCCGCTGATACGCAGCACATACGTGTCAAAATTACTGAGTTTTTTCAACTAAAAAATAGGCTTTATCGCACTTCTATTCAGCCAAAACTCATTCCGAATCATAGTAGATGAACTCCCCTGCAATCAATAAATACAATCGTGGAAATAGATTAAACCAACATCGGATGAACCCCTTTCCAATATCCCTTGGGAATTTGGTTCGGGTTGCGATCAGGAAGTTACGGGCGATGCGACTTTTGAATAAATCTCAACAAGTGCGATCACGGTTCGTAATTTCCCTTACGTTTACTTATCAGGGTGAAGTCAGTAGTTTTATGCAGACTCTCAAGTTTTTTTTGATAAAGTCTTGCAAACACTGACGGGGATTTACTGACTACGCCGAAGAAACCGGGTTTTTCACCGAATTTACGGTGTGTGACCAAGTATTTCGTAAAAAAACCCGGTTTCTGGGCCACGCTTCGTAAGCCCTGTTTGTTGTTCCTATTTACTTATCAGGGTGAACTCAATAGTTTTATGCAGAAATCTCAATTTTTTTTGATAAAGTTCTGCAAACACTGATGAAAGTACGGAACAACCGGTGTTTTCGGGATTTAAGGGCGATCGCGAATCACCCGTTATCCCCAGAGTCCGGCGGGGAATCAATTCCCCGCCTCATAGCCCAAGTCCTCTGGAAGAGGACTGATAAATTCCGCAGTCGGCGACCGACGACTTTCGCTCTCTCGACGGGGGTTTAAACCCCCGGCGGACTGAGGGATTGACGAATAATCCCGATCGCCCTCATTGCCTTTTTGTTGTTCCTATTTATCTATTGGGGTGAACTCAGTGGTTTTATGCAGAAATCTCAAGTTTTTTTTGATAAAGTTCTGCAAACACTGATAAAACTACGGAACAACGGGTGTTTTCGGGATTTAAGGGCGATCGAATCACCCGTTATCCCCAGAGTCCGGCAGGGAATCAATTCCCTGCCTCATAGCGGAAGTCCTCTGGAAGAGGACTGATAAATTCCGCAGTCGGCGACCGACGACTTTCGCTCTCTCGACGGGGGTTTAAACCCCTGGCGGACTGAGGGATTGACGAATAATCCCGATCGCCCTCATTGCCTTTTTGTTGTTCCTATTTATCTATTGGGGTGAACTCAGTGGTTTTATGCAGAAATCTCAAATTTTTTTTGTAAAGTTCTGCAAACACTGATGAAACTACGGAACAACGGGTGTTTTCGGGATTTAAGGGCGATCGCGAATCACCCGTTATCCCCAGAGTCCGGCAGGGAATCAATTCCCCGCCTCATAGCCCAAGTCCTCTGGAAGAGGACTGATAAATTCCGCAGTCGGCGACCGACGACTTTCGCTCTCTCGACGGGGGTTTGAACCCCTGGCGGACTGAGGGATTGACGAATAATCCCGATCGCCCCCACAGCCTTTTTGTTGTTCCTATTTGTTTATTGGGGTGAACTCAGTGGTTTTATGCAGAAATCTCAAGTTTTTTTTGGTAAAGTTCTGCAAACACTGGTGAAAGTACGGAATAACGGGTGTTTCTGGGATTTAAGGGCGATCACGAATCACGCCCTTGGACGAAAATCCAGCAGGGAATCAATTCCCTGCCTCATAGCGGAAGTCCTCTGGAAGAGGACTGATAAATTCCGCAGTCGGCGACCGACGACTTTCGCTCTCTCGACGGGGGTTTAAACCCCTGGCGGACTGAGGGATTGACGAATAATCCCGATCGCCCTCATTGCCTTTTTGTTGTTCCTATTTATCTATTGGGGTGAACTCAGTGGTTTTATGCAGAAATCTCAAGTTTTTTTGGTAAAGTTCTGCAAACACTGATGAAACTACGGAACAACGGGTGTTTTCGGGATTTAAGGGCGATCGCGAATCACGCCCTTGGACTACAATCCGGCGGGGAATCAATTCCCCGCCGAGAGAGCCGAAGTCCTCTCAAAGAGGACTAAATCACCTCTTGAGTCCTCTTTGAGAGGACTTTCGCTATGAGACAGGGGTTTAAACCCCTGGCGGACTTCGGGATTGACGAATAATCCCGATCGCCCGATCGATCTGGTTGTTAACACCAAAGGGCGATCGCCCCCACTGCCTTTTAGTGAGAAATTGTCAAGAGTTTTATATTAAGATTTATGTGGGTACGGACTCAGAAATTTTGGTTGTGTGCTACGATGTAAACCCTTTATTAGAAAAGCTTTGAAATCTAAATTAAAGTCGATCGACACTCTGGAATCTACATCTACCATGAACGTAAAAAAAACAGCTAAAGTTAAAACTCAAGTTAAGACTCTCGGAGAGGCTGCTGCTGGGGCGATCGAGAAATATTTCCACAAAAGTATAGCCCACGAAGCTGAAGTTATCAAAGACAAAGATGCCGAAGAACTTCACCAAATGCGAGTCGGAATGCGTCGTTTGCGATCGGCTGTGACTGGTTTTGCTCCAGTTTTAGATTGGCCAAAAGAGGCCAAAGAGCACAAAATTGGTAAAGTGGGACGGATACTGGGAACCCTCAGAGATTTGGATGTGATGCTCGACAGTCTCCAAAACCGATATTACCCGAATTTGTCGGCTGAAGAACAGGAAGTTTTGGATCGAGTTTTGTTGAATTTACTCAAGCAGCGACGGCGCGCCTTGAAAGGGGTGAGGGCGGTTTTAGGACACAAAAGTTATCAATTGCTGAAAAAGGCGATCGAAAATTGGTTGGAAAAACCGCAGTTTCAGGCGATATCGAATTTGCCAATTGCTGAGGTTTTGCCAGATTTACTGTTACCTCAAGTCAGCGAGTTTTTCCTACATCCGGCTTGGCTGCTGGGTACAGAATATGAGGATGGCGAAGTTAAAGTTTGTGATGATTTAAATGCTGAATCTGTAGAACAAAAGTTAGCCGCAGAGGGAACAATTCTGCACGATTTGCGGAAGCAAGCTAAGCGAGTTCGGTATTTGATGAATCTGTTTGGAGAATTTTACGGCGAGACTTATGAAGTTTATGTAGAGGATGTGAAAGCTATTCAAGAATGTTTGGGCGATATTCAAGACAGTGAAGTTTTAGGGGAATTTTTGACGGATTTTGTGGAGTGCGATATGCAAAAAGAGTTGCCGATATTGGCTGGTTTGTTGGCAGAAAATCGCTACGCAGCTTGGGGAAAATGGCAGATTTTGCAGCGCAGGTATTTGAATTCGGAAACTCGTCAAGGTTTGCGATCTGCTTTAATTCATCCTGTAGTTGAAGATGCTGCTAAGGGAGATTAGCCCCAGTAATTTTAACAAGCAGAGTCCCGACTTCTCAAAAAAGTAAGTCGGGGATCTCAAGGGCAATCGCTTTTTTCTAGTCAATATTCCGAAAGCTTTAATTAGGAAAATAACGATTAATAAAATTTGTTGGAGTCAGAATCGCTATGTGTTCAACTTCGCCGAGAGTCAGTAAATCTAAATCGCCAGTTACAATAGCTTCTGCATCAGCACCTAAAGCTGTTTCTATAATTTTGGCATCTTTAGGATCTCGCAGTTCAGGAACATCAATAAAAGTTGTCGAAGAAGAAGTGGAAAATCCTTTGACTACAGACATCAGATATTCAACCGTATAATCTCGCTGTTGCAATTGTGGCTGAAATTTAGAACGTTTGAGTGTGGTTTCGAGTTCCAACAATAAGGGTTCAGAAGTAAATATAGTGATTTGTTGATTTCGGGCTAGCCGTAGCATTTGACCAGGAATTCCACCCCATAGTAAAGCTGAAATCCAAACGTTGACATCCAATACAACTCTCATTAGTTAGACCACAACTCTTGTCGGACTTCTTTAACAATTTCGCTAATTTCTTGCAGAGTAGGTTGATTGGGATTTGGTTCTAGTTCTTCTAGATGTTCGAGGAATTCATCCAAGTCTGTTTGCGACAGGGGAATTTTTGTTAAAATAATTTCAGTTTCGGTTAAAGAAAATTGGTATCGATCGCCTGGACGTAGTTTAGCCAAAATTTCAGGCGGGAATTGCAGTTTGTGTTCTGCTGTCACAGTGGCAATCCGACTTGCATCCATGCTGGAAACTCCTATATCTGACGTACTGGAAGCTATGACTAATTATAGCACGCTCCATTTAGTTGAAGCCATCAGAAATCAAGAGCGATCGCACTTTGGGAAGAAAAAGGGCGATCGCTCTTTGGCTAATAAGTAAATTTTACTTTTCTGATTAGATTTAGTTGAAAGCAGCCGGAACTAATTTAATTCCTCGTTGATTAGCCAAATAAACTCTGTGTCTGCCGTCACACAATTCGTAAGGATGTGTACCGCGATAGAGAACAATTGGATCGTCTTTATCGTGAAGCAGACTTGATAAAGATTCGGAAGAATTTTCTATAGCGCGTATTTTTGCTGGATTGAGTTCACTCAGATTGGGAACCCTAATATCTGACATCTTTACAGGTACAGTTTCCATGTTATTTTCTCCTAAATTACCTATTTGCAACTAGACAAATTTGATTAATATGACCTCAAAGCTTTTGAGATAGTCTGCTCAAATTTATCACACTCTTGAATTAATTTCATTACAACTTTTTGGAAGTATGACACGTCAATCAAACTGATTTCAGCATTGTGCATGATCGAAAAAGTTTGTCTGTCACTAATCTCTTCTATGCTCCAGAAACCTATTTTATAGTTAGAGTTTTCTTTGAGCATAAGTGTAGACATCCATCCAGGAACATCATTCTGACTGTTAAACTTGACACCACTTGGCACTGAAAACTCTAGCGTTGTGTCATATCGGATGATAAAAAGCGTCTGGGTAGTACCAGAATTCATTGTAAAGTTGATGATGGTACGGCGATCGTTGATGTCGCTAATGCTCCATCCTAGTTGATTGCAATACCTCTGAATCGTCGAGCGGTAATTATTACCAGAGAATAAATCTAGATCGATTGCCATTAGAAAACTCCTTATCAAGAAAACTTAGAGTAAGCCACCAACAAAAATACGAGTGCAATTGACAATTCTCAGTCAAAAATTTATAGACTTCCCCATTCATCTCTCAGCGGCTTCCACTCATATCTTCTATTGGCTGGTGGCTTCTGGAACTTAAAAATCTCCTCTGCTTCTGTAAAACGAGCATTATCATTTTTTTCGTAAGAAAACCATAAATCATGATTATGTTCGACAAGCATATGGATAGTCTTGCTCCCATTCCTATTGTTGGGATTTAAGTGACCCGTAAGTCTTGTTTTAATACATGATTCAGACCTTCCTACATAGGCAGATCCTTCGGAAAATTCGGCATCATAGATCGCGTATATGCCTTTCATTCCTGTTGCAATTCTTGCTACAGTCTCTGCGTTGAATCTAACTGGGCCCATATTTACTTTTAGATAATTCAGTATTGTGATTCCATTATTTATTGTTGAGCAAAATCTTTGACTTGTCTAGTCGGAAAATGTCGGAAAATGTCGGTAATTTTACATAATCTTCCCTCTCTCGCAGATCGGAAAATGTCGAAAAATGTCGGCACGGTCAGAAATTGTAGGATACAATAGCTAAAACCCCCACACCAACCAACTCAATGGACGTTGAAGAAATCTTAAAATTTGCCGACAACCTAGTTTTCACCAAGACAAGAAAACATCTCGACAACGTGCAAGAGGCTATATTACTTGGTGCTTGGTCAGGTCAAAAATATCCGAAAATTGCAGAGGAAGCTTATTGTAGTGAGGGTCATGCTAGGGATGTTGCCTCGGATTTATGGAAGATACTCTCAGATATATTAGGTGAAGCAGTTAATAAATCAAATTTTCGTTCCACCTTTAAAAGGTTGCAAATCTCTAATGTTTCATCACCTATTGGAAAAGCATTTGTAGGAATTTATAACATCAACGTCTGTACAGATAATTTCCACTCCCCAGAAGTTTCAAAAGATCGATCGCCCTTCACCCCCACCCCAGAAAACACCCAACCCCAAATACGCCAAGACTTAAGAGACGCACCAGATATCAGCTCATTTTATGGCCGCACATCCGAACTCGCCACCCTACAACAATGGATAGTACAGGAAGGTTGCCGCCTAGTCGCAATATTAGGAATCAGCGGCATTGGCAAAACCGCGATCGCACTTCACCTCCTCCCACAAATTCAGCATCAATTTGACTATATAATTTGGCGAAGTCTAGGCACATCTCCAACTCTCGAAACTACCCTGAAAAGCCTAATTAAATTTCTCTCTAATCGGCACGAAACCGAAGTGCCAGCCAGCACTGATGAACTGCTATCGTTGTTAATGGAAAAATTGCGATCGCACCGCTGTCTCATCATCCTAGACGACGTACAAACAATTCTCAGCCACCGACAAATAGCAGGCAATTATCGACCTGAATATGAAAACTACAGCACCTTATTCAAACTGATCGGATCGACTTGCCACAACAGTTGCTTAATCCTAAATAGCTGGGAACCACCTAAAGATATTGTCGCATTAACCAGAGAAAGCGCCCGCGTTCGCAACTTAAAACTCGACGGCTTAGGTGCAGCAGCAGGCGAAATACTCCGAGAAAAAGGTTTACTTGACGAATCCAAATGGGAATCCTTGATTAACATTTATCGATGCAATCCTTTGTGGTTAAAAATAATTGCCGCCATGATTCAAGAATTATTGAGTGGCAGAGTTGCCGAATTCTTAAAATATGATACACTATTCTTCCCAGAGGAATTGAAAGCAAGATTGCAGCAACAGTGCGATCGCTTATCCGAGTTAGAGAAACAACTGATGTGCTGCATCGGTAATGAAATCGAGCCAGTTTCAATTTCCCAATTGCTAGAGAAAGTGCAATTATCGCCATCGGAGTTATTCAATGCGCTGCAATCTTTGGGAGGTAGAGCATTAGTAGAAAAACAAGAACAGGATAATCAAACGCTTTTCACTCTATCGCCAGTAATCAGACAGTATGTAAAAACCGAATATTTTAGCGATGAAAAATGAACTTTTCACGACTGCAACCACTTCAAAAACTTATCCGCCGCAGTACCAAGAGACTCTCCTACTTGTTTTTTCAACCGCCACCGCCCAAAGGCCTGTTCATAATCATCCCCTTCAGTTTGATACACATTCCAAGCATTCAGAGACAATCCCAAACCCCAAGTTAGTAAAATAAAAAGTGACCAAGAAAGCTCGTGGTTTCCTGCTAGATTTAGCAAAACTAAAAAAGTATTGATGATACCGTACTTCGTTACATTTTTCTGTAATTGGCGACGGCGATAAGTATTAAAAGCTAGTTTTTCTGTAGACTCCCCTCTATTGGTTAGCCATTGCTGTTCCGCCGCTGCAATATCCTGTTCGGAAATGCCCAATTCCGCTGCAATCTCGAACAACTGCACTCGCGAAAGTTCTCCGTTTTCTTCTTTTTGGGCGATCGCAATTTGCAGAATAGCTTGAGCATCCTCTGAACCGTAAACTTGACTTATTTGACTGTCATTAGTTGCCATAACGAGTTTCCGATAATTTCCGACATGATTTCTATGATACATATAACCGCAGTTAAACCGCAGGTAGGAATAGGTGGCGGATTTCAACACCTGAACATTTGAGTTTACGAGTTGGGAATTGGAAATTGGGCATTGGGAACGGGGCATAGGGCATTGCTAATAGGTAGTAAATAACCAATAACCAATAACCAATAATCAATAATAACTCAATTAAAACATCTCGCGCTACACTACTAGAGAACTGATAAGCTGACTCAGTACGAGTTAAAGTAGATTAGATTATGGTCAACCGTCTTGCCCAATCCCAAAGCCTTTACCTGCGGAAACACAGCGAAAATCCGATCGACTGGTGGCCCTGGTGCGATGAAGCCTTAGAAACGGCCCGCAGCCAAAATAAACCGATTTTCCTGTCCATTGGCTACTCTAGCTGCCACTGGTGTACGGTGATGGAAGGTGAGGCTTTTTCCGATCGCGTGATCGCCCAATACATGAATTCGCATTTTATTCCTGTAAAAGTCGATCGCGAAGAACGCCCGGACATCGACAGCATTTATATGCAAGCACTGCAAATGATGACCGGTCAAGGTGGTTGGCCACTCAACATTTTTCTCACGCCAGACGAGCGAATTCCCTTCTATGGTGGCACTTATTTCCCCGTGGAACCGCGCTATGGACGACCGGGATTTTTAGAAGTATTACAAGCAATTCGCCGTTTTTATGACCTAGAAAAAAGTAAATTACAAGCCTTTAAATCAGAAATTTTAGGCAACCTCGAACAGTCAGCGATGCTGTCAGGAGTAACCACAAAATTAAGTAACGAAATATTTCAAAAAGGCTTAATAACTAACACCGCAGTTATTGCCACAGGTAATCGAGCTCCATGTTTTCCGATGATGCCCTATGCTGATTTAGCACTACGCGGAACGCGATTTAACTGGGAATCTGCTGAATACGATAACAAACAAGCCTGTACTCAGCGCGGGTTAGACCTAGCATTGGGAGGTATTTACGACCATGTGGCTGGCGGATTTCACCGTTACACAGTCGATAACACCTGGACAGTACCACACTTTGAAAAAATGCTCTATGACAACGGTCAAATTGTTGAGTATTTAGCAAATTTGTGGAGTGCAGGAATTCAAGAACCGGCGTTTCAAACTGCGATCGCCGGGACCGTAGAATGGTTAAAACGGGAAATGACCGCACCTACAGGCTATTTTTATGCTGCACAAGATGCTGACAGTTTTACCCCCCCAACCCCCCCTTACCAAGGGGGGGCAGAACCAGAAGAAGGAGTATTTTATGTTTGGACTTACAGGGAATTAGAACAAGTTTTGACTGCTGAGGAATTAGTAGAAATTGAACAACAGTTTACTGTTAGTCGCACCGGAAATTTTGAAGGAAAAAATGTATTGCAGCGCCGCCATGACGGAAAATTGAGCGAAACGGCAGAAACGGCTTTGGCGAAACTATTTCAAGTTCGTTATGGCGGTCATCCCGATACTGTCAAAACCTTTCCCCCAGCCCGCAACAATCAGGAAGCTAAAAATAATAGTTGGCCTGGTAGAATTCCGGCGGTAACAGATACTAAAATGATTGTAGCTTGGAATAGCTTGATGATTTCTGGTTTGGCAAGGGCTGCTGCTGTTTTTGGGAATCAGGAATATCTGGAATTAGCTGTCACAAGTGCTGATTTTATTTTAGAAAATCAGTGGATTGATGGGCGGTTTCACCGATTGAATTATGATGGCAAGGCGGCGGTGATGGCGCAGTCGGAAGATTATGCTTTGTTTGTGAAAGCATTGTTGGATTTGCATCAAGGGAGTTTGTCATTAGTTACAGAAAGTGACAAATGGTTGCAGAAGGCTGTGGAAGTGCAAGCCGAATTTGATGAGTTTTTGTGGAGTTTAGAATTAGGAGGATATTACAATACTGCTTCCGATTGCAGTGGAGATTTGTTGGTGCGGGAACGCAGTTATACTGATAATGCTACTCCGGCGGCTAATGGAATTGCGATCGCCTCTTTGGTTCGTTTAGCGCTGTTGGTTCAAAATTTGGCATATCTCGATCGCGCCCAGCAAGGTTTACAAGCTTTTAGCAGCATTATCCAAGATGCTCCCCAAGCTTGTCCGAGTCTGATTTCGGCGCTGGATTGGTATCAGCGTTCTACTTCGATCCGCACGACTCCTGAGCTAATTTCTGGGTTGATTTCGCAGTATTATCCGACTGCTGTTTTTCAGATTGAAGCTGATTTGCCGGAAGGGGTTGTTGGGTTAGTTTGTGAGTCTTTGACTTGTAAGGAACCGGCGAAGAGTCGAGATGAGTTGTTGATGGAAATTGAGCGTAGTCAAAGGCGGGTTTAGAGAGGGAATCGGCGGTTGAAACGGCTACTAAACAAAGGAAGAAATAGGATTTTTTTTTACCGCAGAGGGCGCAGAGAACGCAGAGGAAGAGAATAGAGATATGAATGGTTGGGATTCTGACGAATTTGATATAAGCTCTCGAACCTTATTATTCATTTCTCTTTGATCTCTCTGTGTTCTCTGCGTTCTCTGTGGTTAAATCATTCCGAATTTGTTGAAGTTTAGTTTAGTTTGGTAGGGTGCGTCGCTATGAGATTATCGATTTGATTTGTATATCTACGATGGCGACGCACCCCACGGTATTTTGTGCGCCCTCAATCTTCCAAAACCTCGACTAAATCTTCCATTGTTACATCGAAGGCGCGGGCTATTTTGTAGACAGCAGAAAGATCGACTGTATTTAATGTATCGCGCTGAACGTAGCTTCTGACAGTGTTGTAGTTGACTCCAGATCGATCGGCAACTTGCTTTAGCGTCCAACCCTTTTGCTCAGCTAGTTCTCGAATCCGCAGTCTAACGTATCCCATGTTTTAACTTGACATTGATGCGTATGCAACATATACTGTTTATATACACTGAAAACGATCGCCCACCTAGCCTCGAAAACTTGAGGGCGATCGCCTTTTCTATCACACCCCGCAAACGCGGGGAAAGATTCTCCTATGATACCAACATCCAAGCCAAAATTAAACACTCATCCCTGGTGTATTGTGCGGCAATTGCCAAATATGCAGCGATTGGTGGTTGCGAGATTCCACCGCCGAGGTGATGCTGACGGATATATCCAGATTTTACGGCGGTTGTTACCGGCGACTAAACACGCGATCGTTTTTGATTTGACTGGGGCTGAAAAATTGCCGGAAGTGCGACAGAATTAGATTCAATGTTGTAATTGATCGATGAGGGCGATCGTATTTGATGATAAGTGCGATCGTCTTTCATCGCATTTCTGCTCACTGAGCGGAGCGGTGCCCTGAGCCCTTCGACTACGCTCAGGATAAACGCAGTCCTTGGGTCGAAGTGTGTTATACAATATTTCAAGAGTATCTGCGAGTTTTAATTCCTATGATCCCCATTCAACTAATAATTACCCATCAGCGACTAGCAACCTAATCAGTATTTGTATTAATTTTTAACAATTTATTTACAATTACTACCAATTCAGAAATAATAAAATTGTTACACCTCACTGTTTTTTGCAAATAACCGTTAAACTATTCTAACCTGCGCGTCCCAAGCGTTGCAGGCTCAACCTATAGCTGTTAAGGATTCGTCCTGATTCACAGGAGCAAGATTTTAAAATATGCATCTCAGCGAACTAACTCACCCAAACCAATTACACGGCTTATCGATTCATCAACTCGAACAAATTGCCCGACAAATTCGAGAAAAGCATTTAGAAACTGTAGCAGCCAGTGGCGGTCATCTCGGCCCCGGATTGGGCGTAGTCGAACTGACTTTAGCACTCTACCAAACCCTCGACCTCGATCGCGACAAAGTTACCTGGGATGTCGGCCACCAAGCTTATCCACACAAACTAATCACCGGTCGCTACAACAATTTTCACACCCTGCGCCAAAAAGACGGCGTTGCAGGCTATCTCAAGCGCTGCGAGAGCAAATTTGACCATTTTGGTGCCGGCCACGCTTCTACGAGCATTTCCGCAGCCCTAGGAATGGCGATGGCGCGCGACCTTAAAGGCGAAAACTTTAAAACTGTAGCAGTCATCGGCGACGGCGCATTGACTGGCGGTATGGCCCTCGAAGCGATTAACCACGCAGGCCATATGCCGAAAACCAATGTGATGGTAGTGCTCAACGACAATGAGATGTCAATCTCGCCCAATGTCGGTGCAATTACTCGCTATTTGAACAAGATGCGACTCTCGCAGCCGGTGCAATTTCTCAAAGATAACTTAGAGGAACAATTCAAACAAATTCCGTTTGTTGGCGAAACATTTACGCCAGAAATGGAACGCCTGAAAGAAGGGATGAAACGGTTAGCGGTGTCGAAGGTTGGAGCCGTAATTGAAGAATTAGGCTTTACCTACATGGGCCCGGTAGACGGACACAATTTGGAAGAGTTAATTGCCACTTTCAAACATGGTCATACTATCCAAGGGCCGGTGTTGGTTCATGTTGTGACGGTGAAGGGCAAAGGATATGCGATCGCCGAAAAAGACCAAGTAGGATATCACGCCCAAAACCCGTTTAATTTAGCTACTGGTAAAGGCATTCCTTCGACTAAACCCAAGCCTCCAGCCTACTCGAAAGTCTTTGCTCACGCCCTGGTTAAACTAGCACAAGATAATCCGAAAATTGTCGGGATTACCGCTGCAATGGCAACCGGAACTTGCCTAGATAAACTTCAAGAAAAACTCCCGAAACAGTACATTGATGTCGGCATTGCCGAACAACACGCCGTCACATTGTCGGCTGGTTTAGCCTGCGAAGGAATCCGCCCGGTTGTAGTAATTTACTCAACTTTTTTGCAGCGCGGATATGACCAAATAGTTCACGATGTCTGTATCCAAAACTTGCCTGTTTTCTTCTGTTTAGATCGAGCCGGAATCGTCGGTGCTGATGGCCCAACTCACCAAGGAATGTATGACATTTCTTACTTGCGCTGTTTGCCAAATCTGACAATTATGGCTCCAAAAGATGAGGCAGAATTGCAGCGGATGGTAGTCACGGGAGTGAATCATACAAGTGGTCCGATCGCCATGCGTTACCCGCGCGGCAACGGTTACGGCGTACCTTTGATGGAAGAAGGTTGGGAAGAATTGGCGATCGGTAAAGCGGAAATCCTTCGCAATGGGGACGACTTGCTCATATTAGGTTACGGTTCCATGGTTTATCCAGCGATGCAAACCGCCGAAATTTTGAGCGAACACGGCATAGAAGCAACTGTGATTAATGCGCGTTTTGTCAAGCCCTTAGATACCGAATTAATCTTGCCTTTGGCACAGCGAATTGGCAAAGTTGTCACAATGGAAGAAGGCTGTTTAATGGGTGGTTTCGGTTCAGCAGTAGCCGAAGCTTTGCTAGATAATAATGTGGTTGTACCAGTAATGCGCTTGGGTGTACCTGATACATTGGTAGATCATGCAACACCTGAACAATCCTTTGCAACTTTGGGATTAAATCCGTCACAAATGTGCGATCGAATATTGGCAACATTCAGCCGCAAACAGTCTCCGGTTAGCGTCTAATTTTACTCGTTACCAGGCAGAGCCTGGTAACGCAGATCCAGAGGCTCTGCCTCTATTATCCTACTTTCAAAACGAGGCAGAGCCTCTAGACATTGGTTCCCAGGCAGAGCCTAGGAACCAGTTGACCAATTATGATATGATTGAATGAAAGTTTTCACAACAAGGGAGAATCAACAATGACTTATCTCAACCCAACTCGCACAGTCCGTCGCGGAAGAGTGTTCCCAGAAATTCAATGGTCAGAAGAAAAAAAAGCCCAGTGGCGGGCTGAAAGAGAAGCATTTTATCAGCGCTGCAAACCTATTTTCGATCGCCTCAAACCAGAATTGATTAAAACCCATTACAACTGGTACATGGCAGTTGAACCAGACAGTGGGGAACATTTTATCGACAAGGATGATATGGTGGCTACCAAAATGTGCCGCGAGAAACATCCAAATGCTATCCCGTTCATGTTCCGTATCAACCCTACAGGGGTTTGTGGCACGATATGATAGAAGGAACATTTGGCGAGCAAGACGAGCTATTTTTTGAAGTTGACTTGATTGCTGATAACGGCTTAGAATTACCTGTTGATGCTCTGCTAGATACAGGTTTTTCGGGCTGGCTAGCAATGGATGAGCAAGATTTAGAGGGACTTGATTGGATTTATATTAGGCGACAAAAAATGGCCACAGCTAAGGGAGAATTCTATTTCGACCTTCATGCAGGAAAAATCAGAATTGACAATCAAGAATTCGATATTCCTGTTCACGTAGGTGACGGAGTACCCCAAGTTTTAATTGGCCGCCAGTTGTTGAAAAATCGGCGCTTGGTAGTTGATATTTCGGCGGGTGTTTTGACATTGGAAGCGAATTAACAGCAAGATGACTTTAAGAAGTTTTGATATAGTAGTAGTAGGAGCAGGCCCCGCAGGTGGTCACTGTGCAAGAATCCTCGCAAAATCTGGTCGCCAAGTCTTACTTGCAGAGCAAAACGATAATTTTAATAAAAATGACTTTTCCAGCGCCGCTACGCCTCTAGAAACCCTCTCAAAATTTGATTTACCCGAATCGGTAATCGGCAGTTTTTGGCAAAAAATTACTATTCAAACTAGCAAAGTCAGTCAAACTTGGGAATCTCCTAAAAGCTTGGGAGTTGTGTTAAACTTTGCTAAATTTAGAGAATTTCTCGCCACCGAAGTTCAGCAACATGGAAGTGAAGTTTGGCTTGGTTATCGCTACATCAAACGCTCACAAGCCAACGGCGAAACCATCGTTGAATTTAAACAGCTATCCGATGGTAAACTTATCCAAGTTAGCACTAAACTATTGGTTGATGCGACGGGTTTTGCTAGGGCGGTTATGTATGAAAAAGAAAATGATAAACCGGATTTTTTATCTGGAACTGGCATCGAATATCTAATTGAAGTAGAACCAGAAATTTACAATAAATACGATGGGGATTTAATCTTTTTTTTGGGCGATAAATGGATGCCCAAAGGTTATTCTTGGATTTTTCCCATGGAACAAAATCGGCTGAAAGTTGGTACTGCCAGGGTTTTTTTAGATCCCAAAACAGTTAAGCATTTGTCACCGCTGAAAAAATATATAGATTTACTGATTGATGAGTATCTGAAGTCGAAAAATTATCAAATTATTGACAAACATGGTTCCACGCTTAAATATAGTCAGGGTTTGAAGGATATTTATTATCAGGATAATATAATTGCGATCGGCGATGCTGTTTCTACCGTTAACTTTCTCGGCGGCGAAGGAATTAGACACGGGATGGATGGTGCAGAAATAGCAGCTAAATATATTGCAAAATATTTGGACGGCCAAATTTCAAGTTTTCGGGATTATGAAAGAGAAATGCACCGCAAATTTGATAAAAAATGGCATCTTTCAGAAAGATTGGCGGTGAGAAAGTATATCGATGATGTGAATGATGTACTGACTGAAAAAATAATTTCTTATTTGAAGTACATGAAAACTGAAGAGGTGATGGATATTGTCTTTGATTACAAATTTGAGATAATTTATAGAGGACTGGCTGGTTATTTAAAAAGGAAAATAAAGGGTTTTATTCAGCGTCTCAGAGGTTGAAACACCGATTAAGATTAGGAATTTGTGTTACCAACCTAATTTTCCCCAATTAGCTGCGGTAACTTGCATCCGAGGAAGCGACAATAAAGAATCGGCAAAACTACTAAATCTTGAGCCGTAACCTACACCAAAAGTATAGCCTATAGCTCCTATTAAATGCTCTACAATTTGATCCACACTCCCGTAGGGATAAGCAAAACATTTAACATATTTCCCCAATCCGCCTTCCAAAATAGCACGAGATTTTGCCCCTTCCCGCACAATTTCGGTGGGTGACAAACCAGTCAGAGGTTGATAAGTAGCAGACATGGAACCAATCTCTATCCCAGCATCCCGCAGTTGTCTAATTTCTGGCCATCCCATTAATTGCACTGCTGGCGAATCTGCTTTTTCCCAACTATTTGTCTTACCTATGGACTCTGTTACTACAAACACCGTTGCGGTAAAGTCAAACTGTTGTAGCAGAGGGAAAGCATATTCCAAAAAGTCGAGATAGCCACCGTCAAAAGTCAGCAAGACAGGTTTACCAGGTAAAGCAGTTTTAGTTAGTTTTGCACTTTGCCAGTTTTCCCAACTCACACTATAATAACCTTGCTTTTTAAGCCTCTGCAACTGTTGTGCAAAACCCTGGGGAGTCACTGCATTGAAACCGTCGGGAGAAATCCGGCGGTATGCAAAGATTGGCAGTTGTTGAGTAACACTATTATTGTTAAAAAATTGAGGTTTAACGGATTTAGAAACTTCTCCCTCGCCTGGATTTTGATAAAAGATTTCCGGTGCGTAAATTATTTGTTTGGGAAAGTCTTTTTCTAAGGGGATTTGAATCATCTTTTCCCCCGCAATTTCCGCCGCTTCTGCTAATTCCCGCAGCGCCGCTACTGGTAGTGTAGCCCGACGACTAACACTGGTTCCGATCGCCCCATGATGCCTGCCAAATATCACCGCATCCTCTGGGTAAATACCGCCAGAACCCACTGCATTCAAGCTGTTGGAGGCATTCGCCATTTTTTGAGCAGACAAGGCTAAATGCGATCGTAGCGACATCTTACCGTTTAGCGGTTTTCCCAACAAAGCCTCCCGCACAGCAGCGACACACAATTCAAAATTGGTATATTGAATAATTGCCGATCGCAATTTTTCCGCAGAAACCAAATTATGTTCAACCGCAACTGTGACAATCCCAATCGGAACACCGCCGACTTTCACCAACACATCAATTTCCGAAAAATCAACTTGAATATTGGGCAATTCTTCGCTAACTTCCACCACAATCAAGTCTTGATTATGACTAATAATCGATAATTCATTCCTCCTTAACTGAGGATTAGAATCATCATCAAAACCATCCCATATCTCCTGTAAAAAATCATTCCATTCAATTTTTCGATGCAATTTACTCAGAGAACTTTCCGATAATTGACGTATACTTTCCCAGGTTCTATATTGAAAAAAGCGTTGCAGAATTGGCCAAGCAAACTTAGCTGCGATCGCATCTGCCAAAACCGCGCCAGCCACCATCCCGTCACAGACTGGCAATTCAACAATTCCGAGTTTAACACCTTCTAGCTGGACAGTGCAGTAAAGGCGATCGAATATGTGCGGAATCTCAATATCTGAAATAGGTTCAGTCACCTCCACCTTAACCCGATAACCAATTTCCGAATTTACACCCTTGATTTTATCTAAAATATATTGAATTTCCTGGCTTTTAAAACAACTATGATATTTATAAACTTTAGTGCTTTCAATATCTCTTGTAAGTCCCTGATGCCAAGGTAAATTCAAGCTCAAATTACCTGCTTTTGCTTTATAATTAACCAGCATTTTACTATCATACTCAATCTCAAGAAAATCACATATCTCCGATATAAATTTAGTTTTATCCTCTAACAAATTTTCATATTTTACCAGTTTATGATTAGACTGGTGAACATGACTGTAGCTAGTTAAAACCCCTTCTTCCCAACGTTTAATACAATGGTCTAAATCCCAGCCATCGCCCCACAATTCCGGGGAAATCCTAGTAACTTCATGGAGAGAAGCTATGGTATCCATAGGATTGCGCCAGATATAGATAAACTTAGCATCAGGTAAAAATCGTTCTATATCTTTAATGAAATATAGATGTTCCGGGGTTTTTTCCAACCAAATGCTTTTCTGCTTTTCCACAGCCAAACTATCTAAAACTCCGACAAACCAACTAACTTTAAGTTCCGTAGATTGGCTGTTATCAAAATTCTCCAAAAACTCAGGACGATTAATTTCATCCTTAAAAAAAGCTGAGAGTCGAGCGGGAAACTTTTTAACAAACTTATGATATAGTAAATACTGAAAAAATTTAGATTCTGGAAAAGAAATAATTTCAGGATGAGCAGCTAACAAACTCTGAAGCAGTGTCGTACCGCTTCTGGGAGCACCTACTAAAAATATCCGTTTCATGTTGATACTTTATAAAGTGTTGGTGAATAAGATTTTTTTAAATTTACCTTACTAGAGCGCAGAGGACACAGAGGAAGAGAAGAAAGAGGTATAATTCATGTTCTTTTCAGCGCTCTCTGCGCTCTAGTAAGGTAAAAAACTCTGTTCATGTTGATACTTGATAAAGTGTTGGTGAATAAGATTTTTTTAAATTTACCTTACTAGAGCGCAGAGGACACAGAGGAAGAGAAGAAAGAGCTATGATTTATGTTCCTTTTAGCGCTCTCTGCGCTCTAGTAAGGTAAAAAACTCTGTTCATGTTGATACTTGATAAATTGTTGGTGAATAAGATTTTTTTAAATTTACCTTACTAGAGCGCAGAGGACACTGAGGAAGAGAAGAAAGAGGTATGATTCATGTTCCTTTCTGCGCTCTCGGCGCTCTCTGCGGTAAAAAACTCTTTCCCTAACTCCAACTAAAATCCTCTTTCAACAAATCAGACAACTGCTGATTATAAGGCTTAAAATAACCGATTAATTTATCTTCCATCGCCTCCGGCATTTTACTATAATCCTCCACAATATTAATCTCGTATTCCTTGACAGCACTAGCGCTAATATCCAAGAAATCCAACACCTTAGAAAATACCTTACCAGGATTTGCCTGAAAATCCTCAGTCTTCAAAATCAACAACTGTTCTCTTGGGAAATAGTCCAGCCAATTCTTGATTTGTTCCACATAAATTCCCCGCGATAAATAGGAATAGTGCTGGTGATTAAAACTGTGATAATTTTGATGAGAGCGAATTTTCTCAATTTCACCTGCTAGCCGATCGCACTCAGAAGCGATCGCCTTGGTAACATCGAACTCTTCAAAACCCATCGCCACTTCCAAATTATAGTGTACCCATGCTCTTTGCACGGGATTTCTGAGCATCATAATTAATTTCACATCGGGGAAACACTTATAAACCCGTTCCGCTACCAAAGGATGATCCATATACTCAGGAGTCATCTCCCATCGCAGCACTGTATCTCCCACCACACCCTGAGTCAACTGCTGGCTATACCACTCGACACCGCGATCGTAATTTAAGTCAAAAAAGTGAACTTTCCTCGCACCTGCTTGAATAATTTGCAAGGAATTTTCCAGACATCCATACAAAGCCTCAATACCGCATTGTGGAGAACCCAACATTAAAAAATTAGGCTTACTCTGCTCTTGCAACTGAGTCAAAATTGTGGCATAATTCGGATTGTTTTTATTAATAGGGTGAGTTGGTTCAACTTGATTTGCTAATTGGGCACTCTCGATTTGACCATCCCACTCCCAGCGGTAAGGAGGACAAATAATCGTGTTTTGGCGTAAAGGCGATCGCACATACAACGGAGCAACCTGATGGCGATAATCATAAGTATAAGCCAAGGTTTTTTCATAAACCCCAACATTTACATAATATTGACCATTCCCCAAATCTAATCTATCTAAATACAGCCTAATTTTGCCCTCACCCTGAGCCAGCGGTAGCAATTGACCGATTTTATTGGTTTTAATATCCAAACAAATTTGACCGTCTTTCCGGCTAATTGTCACCCCAAATATCACACCAGAAATTGACTTGACCACCGCATAATCTATCTCAATAGTTACAGAATCGCCACTCTCAATTTCTCCATCCGGTAACACTTTAACATCCGTAATTTTGACACCTAAAGAACCGAAGCAATGTTGATTAACTCGCTGTGGAGAAACGGTACTTGTTACTTGAGGAAGAATCAGGGGATTAAGTATTTCAGTTTCCGAACCCATTTCTCCCAAATACTGACTGATTACGGCTTCAGTCTCCCCGTAAGCCATGATTGTACCCGATCGCAACCACAAAGCCCGATCGCACATTTTCTGAATTTGCTCAGCCATGTGAGAAATCAAAACAATCGCACAACCTTGACTCTTAAAATCATTAATCTTATTCAAACATTTAGTTTGAAAAGCCACATCCCCAACCGACAAATGTTCATCTACTAAAAGCACTTCGGGATCAGTGTGAACCGCCACCGAAAAAGCCAGCCGCATTTGCATCCCCGTACTGTAAGTCCGCATCGGGCTATCAATAAACTTTTCCAACTCCGCAAAAGCAACAATATCATCAAACCGACGCCCCGCTTCTTTGTGAGTCAAACCAGCCACCACCGCCCCCACAAACACATTTTCTCTACCAGTTAAATCCAAATGAAAACCCGCCCCCAAATCTAACAAACCACCAATTCTGCCATTAACCTCAATAGTCCCTTCCTCAGCGCAGCCAATACCGCCCACAAGTTGTAATAGGGTCGATTTTCCGGCCCCATTTTTGCCAATAATTCCCAGCATTTCCCCAGGAGAAACCGTAAAACTCACATCGCGCAGCGCCCAAAAATGAGCCTGGGGTTTCATCCGCCACCATCCCCACAAAGCGGCCTCCATAATAGTAAAAGGTCGATCGGCACTGTAGCGGTTAAAACGTTTCCCCAAACCCTTAACAACAATAGCTGGACGCATTTACAATTCCTCCACAAAACGATCGCTTTGGCGTCGAAAAATCCCCAACCCGATCGGAAAAAGAGCAGCCACAACAGCGCTGACAATTAACAGTGCTACCCAATCCGGCTGAATACCTCTCAACAGTACATCGCGGTAAGCTTGCATCAGAGGTACCATGGGATTTAACTGATAGAATGCACGATATGCTTCCGGGACACTGTTCAGGTCGTAGAAAATTGGAGTCAGGTAAAAAAACATCTGTAACAGCACACCCAAAGTGTGTTGAGTGTCGCGAAACGTGACATTCAACGCAGCCAGTGGATAAGCAAAACTCACCGTCAAAATAAACTGAATAAACATCAATAGCGGTAAAATCAGCAGTACATAACTGGGCCGCACGCCATCAACAGCCAGAAAGATAATTAGCACCGGTAGCGCCAGCAAAAAGTGAATTAACCCCGTGGTTGTTGTCACCAATGGTAAAATTTCTGTGGGAAAATTTGGCTGTCTAATTAAAGCGCGGTTGTTGGTAATCAGTGCCGTCGATTTAAATAGCGCTGTCTGACTCCAAGTCCATATTAACAAACCGCTGAACGCAAAGGAAGAGAACTTAGAAACATTAATGGGTATGACGGAGCGAAATACAAAGGAAAATACAGCTAACTGTAACAGCGGACTGATTAAAGTCCAAGCAATACCTAAAGACGATCGCTTGTAAAGTAATTTCATATCTCGATCGACCAACACCCGCAGCAAATCAAAGAAATGAATGATTTTGCGAATGTTCCCCACATTTACCCTATTTTTCACAGCATACCCCACCGATTATTTCAAGTTCTGGTTGCGTAGTCTCCACCCACTCAATCTGCACCTGAGTCGCTGGCTCAGCCCTTGATTCTAAAAAATCGACTCCCATCAGTTTTAGTGACCTAATTACCATGGTGGATTCCTAATTATTTAACGACCCATTCATCTTGGTTAAAATCATAAGAATTAAGCAGGAGTTCCCAATCAATCTGGTTTTTGCCAGTATTAAATATTTAAATATAATATTGTCGTCACAAACCAGGTTTCTCCCTGTAGCTGCTTTCTAGGAAGGACGATCGCTGATTTTTTTGTCCAATACTATAGATAACTGTAGATGTTGAAGTAGGCATTTGTCAACTAAACTCGACCCATTCAGGACCGCACTTTTCGGCATACCTTTAAGGGCGATCGCCCCTAGCAATTCCTCCCACATCGTATTTGCCAAAATTGGACGCAAGTGAACCCCTCGTAGTGGTTCCATACCAACTTTCGGGGCGATGTGACCCACCGGGATTTCACCGTAACGCAGGTGAACCCCATCCGGTCGTTTTTCGTCAATGATTCGCTCTGCCTCCAACCAACCTTCCTGCAAGTCAATTTCAATTTCCTGTGCCCTGACAGCCGCGCTAGCCGTTCCTGATTGCATAAAACTCGCCACAACCGATCGCGTTGGCAAACTATCCATCACCCCCCGCAAATAGGAGTAAGCCAGTAGTCTTGTCCGCAGCCACCGCCAACTACCCCGCATCCCCAGGTATTCCAGCCAGTCAAGGGATTTTCTGAGTCCGATAGTCAACAAATCTAACCCGGCTGGCCATAGAAACACCATCGCCACCAAAATTTTATCTACCAACGCATCAGGAGTGTCATAGTCCTTGATGTGTAGAAAGGGTTTGATTTCTGGGTGTCGCTCACCGATCAAAACATCCGATCGCCCTTCCGCACGAGCACGACCAAAAGAGCGATCGAGATAATTAGTTTCATGTTCATAATGATAGCCAACAGCATCCGGTGCCGCCACAAAAGGCACATTTACCTTGAGCAAGCGCAAGGCAAATTCATAATCTTCATAAGCAGTACCAGGACCAAAGGCAGAATCAAAACCTCCAGTGCTAGCAAACAGTTTAGTCTCAATAGAAAGATTGCCACAGAGCAAATCTTGATAACTATAGCGGTGATCGGGCTTACTCATCTGGTAAAATTTTTCCTCCCACCAAGTTCGCACTTCTATATCAAAAAACTTAGTTCTGGAGCGTAACTTTGGCGGATAAGGACCGATCGCAGCGCAGCCCGGATGCTCTCGATGAACCCGCAAATGGTTTTCCACTAAACAGGGAGTTGGTTCGATATCATCATCGAGAAACAGCAACATTTGTCCAGTAGCCTCCGCTGCTCCCACATTGCGAGACATACCCACACTGCGGCAATTTGCCTCAATTATTTGGAGTTTAAAAGGAGCTTTGTACTCTTCTAACATTGCTAAAGTATCGTCAATGCAGCTATCTACCACCACCCTAACTTCGATGAGTTCTAAGGGATAAGTCTGTAATTGCAAAGCATCCAAAGCCCGCCGCAGCGAATAACTGCGGTTGTGAGTTATCAAAACTATACTAACTGTTAGGTTTTCCATATTTACATTGGTAATTGGGAATTGGGAATCGGGCATCGGGCACCGGTTATTATAATCAACAACTAACAACTAACAACTAACAACCAACAACTAACAACCAACAACTAACAACTAATTTCTTCCTTAATCTTTTGCAACCACTTGCGAGAAGCAAAATAAGCCATCGGCCCACTAATACAGCCCCGTAATTGAGCCAAAAGCAAATCACTAGGAACAGCATCCGGTTGCTTTCGCACTGAAGCAATTAGTTCAGGAATTTGTTTGTAGCACAACCATGACAAGGCTAACAGAATCACGCCGAATTCTCGATTCACCAAAATCATCTGCGTCCAAAAAGCATAGACTCCCACTCCATAGCCTTCAAGAGTGTTCCGCAATTCTTCCCAAGTGCGCCGATGGCGATGCCAACTCAAGGCCCTGGGCTCGTAGACAATGCAGTAGCCCGATCGCAAAATGCGGGTAAAAAATTCGCAGTCTTCCCCGCTAGCCGCTGGCGTTCCCGCCCCCAAAGCTTCGTCAAACAGCCCGATAAAGTCCATCGAACTTGAACGCACAGCCATACTCGCCGAAACCCCCACCAGATGCACAACCAGAGGATTGCTGTGGGCCCCATCAAATACTAGGCGCTCAAATCCCCGCCCGTGGGGGCTGTAGCGCTCAAACCATTCTTGGGCTTCTGTTTCCAGTTCCAGTGGCATCACTAGCCCCGTCACGCACATCACTCTGGGGTCACTGAAATTTCGCAAGAGCGATCGCAACCAATTCCGATCGGGAGTCGCATCGTCATCTGTAAACGCCACGAATTCGTGTTTAGCTTCCCGTAAAGCTCGATTGCGGGCCGCGCTGGAGCCTGGTACATCCTCCCGCACATAGCGGACTTTTGGGTAATTTTTGACCAGTTCCTGCGTCGCGTCGGTAGCGGGACAGTTGTCAATTACCAAGTATTCCTGACCATCATCGGGCAGTTCCATCAATGCTTCAAGAGTGCGCTGCAAATCTTCCGGGCGATCGCGCGTGCAAACCGCTACGGTGGCGATCGGCACAGGCTGCACAGGCCCCCGTTCGTCCCATGCTAAGGCATCCCAAAGCCAGTTTTTTCCAAGGTTTTTCCCCACAGCCTTCGTCAGTGCTTCCCGTAATTCATCGCCGCCAATGCGACCTCCGACTACTGGCAAAGTTGCTTGACCGATCGGATTTCCGTGCCATCGAATTAAGACCAGCGCTTTGCTGTAGGGTTTCTCAAAGGCTATTTCTGGCGGCAGTTGAGAAATTTCAAGGTCGAGAATAGCTGTTGCCATGAGTTATCCGATAGATTTTTGCTATTACTTTTCCACACCATTAGAGCCAGATGCGAAACTGATACAAATCCGCTCTGTTAAACCTACCCAAAATTACCAAAGTCTAGACTTAGCTGGACATTAGAAATTTTGGTGTTAACTTCCTGATTCATCGTAGTCTCAAGATGACTCTTGAGAGGTTTGTCTACTCC
>NZ_JAHRFC010000034.1:57793-62364 GCF_020883015.1 Microcoleus sp. CAWBG640 | reverse complement strand
AATCACTTAGAATCCCGTTTGGAGTATATGAAAGCTAATCCTGAAGTGGATTGTATTGCGGGGGGTTTTGAGACGGATGGAGATATTTTTGTAGCTGATTATTATCAACCTGGAAAACTAATTAATGCTCAAGAGTGTGTTATGGGTGCTACTTTTTTTCTGAAACGTCATGTTTTGTTTGAATTAAGAGGGTTTCAAAATATTTCCTATGGAGAAGATACCGATTTATGGGAAAGGGCGCAAAAAAAATTCAACACGGTAAAAATTTCTCAACCTCGTACTTATATTTACACGAGAGCGGAAGACAGTGTGAGTAAGAGTTTTACAGCAAATATTGATTTAAATAATGATTAAGAAAATAAAGGCGATCGCTTCACCCAAAAAAAGTGCTTTAATCGCGATTATCCTCGCTGTAGGTTTGTTTATTTTTACAGGATGCCAAACCGTCAGTCACAAAAATGATGGAGTCATTCACTTAACCCTATGGCAAGGAATTAACCCTCCTGTCAACCGAGATGTATTCCAAAAATTAGTCGCAGAATTTAATCAGAAAAATCCTGACATTCAGGTAGAATCTATTTTCGCTGGTGAACTAGACCAACAATTACCAAAAATCCTGACATCTGTGGTGGGTAATTCTCCACCGGATATCCTTTCTTTTTACCCCCAAATGACAGGTCAATTTGTTAATTTAGATGCCATTGTTCCCCTAGAAGATTGGTTAGACAAATTGCCAGTGAAGTCAGAATTGTATCCCCGTGTTCTCGAAGAAATTCAATTAAACGGTCATACATGGTCAGTGCCTATCTCTACCAGTTCTATAGGGATTTTTTACCGTCCTAAATTATTTAAAGCAGCCGGAATCACCGAATTACCTAAAACTTGGGAAGAATTAAGGGAAGTCTCGAAAAAACTAACTATCGATAGGGACTCCGATGGGAAACCAGAACAGTATGGAATGTTAATTCCTTTTGGAAAAGGAGAATGGACTACTTTCACTTGGTTTCCCTTTTTACTAAGTGCCAATGGTCAAATAATCGAAAATAATCGCCCTAATTTAATGAATCCGGGGGCGATTAAGGCTATACAATTTTGGCAAGATTTATTAAAAGATGGTTCCGCGACTTTATCAATGCCAGAAAGAGGTTATGAAGAAGATGATTTTATTTCTGGCCGTGTCGCGATGCAAATTACTGGCCCTTGGACGTATATTATGAAAAGTAATGTCGATTATGGGGTTTTTCCAGTGCCGAGCGATATTCGACCAGCCACAGTCACGGGAACTGGGACATTATTTGTGATGAAAACTACTCCCGAAAGACAGAAGGCTGCCCTCAAGTTTTTGGAGTATGCTTTGAGCGAGCAATTTCAAACCAAATGGAGTATTGGCACGGGATTTTTACCGGCTAATATGAAATCAGCGCAGAGTCAAGCTTATCAAGAATTTATCAAGCGAAAACCTGTGATTAAAGTTTTTGTAGATCAAATGTCCGTTGCCGGATCGCGTCCTATTATCGCGGGATATAGTCGCATTTCACAAAATTTAGGTCGCGCCATCGAAGCTTCTATGCTAGGACAACCTGTAAAAAAAGCCTTACAAGAATCTCAAGATCGTTTAGATTTGATTTGGGAAGGAAAATAGAAAATATTGATCCCAAATATTTACATCGGTTACATCGGAATTATTATTTCTCTCCTCTCTTTCTCTGTGTCCTCTGTGTTCTCTGTGGTTTAATCATTCCAATACAACCGGAATTGATATCAATATTTCAGGTGAGAAAGCGACGATTTGGGAGCATCCCGATTTTGCATAGGCGAAGCATGACCGCAGAAAATTTATTAGTGATAACGAGAGATTTACAGTGGTCATGCTTCGCCCCTACGAATATATTTGCACTCATTGAGATGCACCGGACGATTTGGGATCATAAACCGGGTTTTTTGCGTAAGTCGTGACAAAATTTTTTTGAGCTTTATTTCTGAAGTTTATTCATGATGGCAAATCTTTTGTAAGTCCCCTATTTTAGTAAAAAATCTGTTGATTCAACCATCATCTGATACCAGTAGCAGCTCTGGGGCTCATCAGTCTCAGATTAGGTGCAGCAGTTCCATAGTTGACTCGACAACCGATGTTGAATAAACTGGCGCTGCACTCAAGTGGGACAATCTGCTGATCTAGGAGGGCACTGCAACTGACATACTGGTCGTCATTAGTATCTCTTACCATACATTCGATCGCCTTAGCACCCGATCGCGCCGACCAACTTTTCATACCTACCACTGCGATGATATGCTGCCAGTAAAAAGTTAATAGGAACACTCCCAAGACTACAGCAACTGCTACTCCGGCTTTCAATTTCCAACTATTGAGGAAATTTCCTAAAGTATTTTTCAAGTTGTCCACCGCAGAAATGGAGCTTTGGGTAGTTGTTTGTGGGGTTGTTTCTGGAATTGGTAAATTTGTTGGTGTTTGTTCTGTTGGAATTTCTGACATAATGTATTTCCTTGGGCTTGGATTGAGTGTACTAGATTAATTTTAGCAAAATTTACGTTGGAGTCAAAGGAGCTTTTTTGAACCGCAGAGGGCGCAGAGGGCGCAGAGAAAGAGTTCAGAGGTATACATTAAGTTTTATCTAGGATTTATGGTTGCTCTAGCAGTTGTATTAACTCTGATTCTGAAAGTTGGTGTATTCCTAAAGATTGAGCTTTTTCTAACTTAGAGCCTGCGTCTTCTCCGACAACTACATAGTTGGTTTTAGCACTAACGGAATTGGTGACTTTCCCTCCTGCTTTTTGAATCAAATCTTTAGCTTCATCTCGTTTTAAAGTTGGCAAAGTTCCAGTGATGACAAAGATTTTGCCAGCTAAGGGCAAATTATGTTGTGTGGAACTGTGATTTTTAACTTCGGATTTTAATTGCAATCCTGTAGTTTTCAACCGTTCAATTAAAGTTTGATTGGCCGGAACTTGAAACCACTGATAAACCGATTGAGCAATTTCTGGACCAATCCCATAAACACCTTCAATGGCTGCGGCGGATACTGAGGCTAATTCTTCGACATTGGTAAATCTTTCTGTCAGCAATTGGGCGTTAACGCTTCCGACGTGCCGAATCCCCAAACCGTAAAGTACGCGCGACCAAGGTTGAGTTTTTGATTGGTCGATCGCATTTACTAACTTTTCGGCTAATTTACCACCCATTCGCTCTAAATTCATCAATTTTTCTGGTGTTAAATCATACAAATCTGCCACAGAATTTAGCAAATTGTTATCAACCATCTGCTGCACCAATTTTTCTCCAACACCGTTAATATCTAGGGCATCCCGACTGCAAAAATGAATCAGGGAACCCCGCAAAATTGCGGGACAAGATGTATTAATGCAGCGGGTAACGGCCTCCCCTTTTTCGCGAACCACGGGTTGTTGGCATTCGGGACAGCAAGTAGGCATTTGAAATAGTTGAGCAGAATCTGGACGAAGTTCTGGTAAAACTCGCACTACTTCTGGTATAATCTCTCCAGCTTTTCTGACAATTACAGTATCGCCAATGTGGAGATTTAAGTCGGAAAGTCGATCGCTATTATGTAGAGAAGCCCGTGACACTGTAGTTCCGGCTAACTGCACTGGTTTTAGTTCTGCTACAGGTGTCAAGGCCCCTGTTCTGCCTACTTGGATGGTGACGGCTTCTACTATGGTAGGCACTTCTTGGGCTGGATACTTAAGGGCGATCGCCCAACGGGGAAATTTCTGAGTAAAACCCAACTGTTTTTGCAATTCAACGGAATTAATCTTGACTACAACTCCATCAGTCATGTAAGGCAAATTTTGCCGTTGAGTGTCCCATAATTCGTAATACTCCTGAACCTCATCTAAAGAATAGCAAATCTTACGGTTAGGATTTACTTTAAATCCCATTGTTCGCAACAATTCCAAAGAATCCCATTGAGTTTTTATCTGCTCATTTTCTTCCTTACTATGCAGAGGCATAGACAGGGTATCATTTTTATTTGAACTTTTTTTCGGTTCAAAATGTAGAGTGTAAGCAAAGAAATCTAACTTGCGCTGAGCGACAATTTTAGAATCCAACTGTCGCAGCGTACCGGCCGCGGCATTACGAGGATTCGCAAATAGTTGTTCCCCTGCTTTTTCCCGTTCCTGATTAATTTCTGCAAACACCGCTAAGGATAAGAAAGCCTCTCCCCGCACTTCCACAATCGGTGGCGGATTATCTATATTTAGCTGGAGAGGAATCGAGCGGATTGTCTTAACATTTTGAGTAATGTCTTCTCCTGAAATGCCGTCTCCCCGCGTCGCACCTCGGACTAAAACTCCATTTTCATAGGTTAATGCTAAGGCTGAACCATCTATTTTTAATTCACAAACATAGGAAACCCCCCCCAGCCCCCCCTTGTTAAGGGGGGGAGTAATTTCCCCTGTCTTCGTCAGGGGGGGAGTAATTTCCCCTGTCTTCGTCAGGGGGGGAGTAATTTCCCCTGTCTTCGTCAGGGGGGGAGTAATTTCCCCTGTCTTCGTCAGGGGGGGAGTAATTTCCCCTGTCTTCGTCAGGGGGG